>NZ_JASTTF010000007.1:0-125994 GCF_055700955.1 Corynebacterium sp. 1103A | reverse complement strand
ATTTTGGAAGCAGAACCCGCCACAAGAAATAATAGAAATCAAGGCAAATGCCTAGGAACAAAACTCGGGGCACTTCAAATGTACCCATCCATACCCGCACATGGATTGACACGGTCGCCGTGGACACTGCAACCTTCGAATGGGCCACGTGGTGGAACGAATCAAGGCTTTTCCAGGTTCTCAGGTAGCCTACTCCGGCTGAATCTGAGTGCGAATCCTGTGAACACGACTCCGGCCGAGAAAATGGAATTCAAAGCACAAACTAAGGATCAGACTCCGAAGCACGTCACGTCGCGAAAATATAGCAGTGGCCCGAACCTGCGACGTCTGGTTATAACTAGTGTTTTCCTTGGTGGAATCTTCTTTTGTATACCATTCGATTCTCTGTCGCAACGGGTCTTCAGTGTCGTGCCTGGAGGGGTTTTCCGGGGGTGATTGCAACTGAAAAAATCCTAAAGCTTGAGCTAGTCGAGGTGAGAGGGGGTAGAAATTAATGAAAATGGATGTCATGCCATATAGTGAAATTTGTTTTCATTTGAGGAGAGAGGAGCTCTAATGCGCATGCGTGCAGCTACACGATTTATAGCAATCATTGCCGCTACGGCAATGGTGGGTCCCGCCGTGGCCTCTGCTGGGCCGGACGACGGCAAAGTTCTCGGGACCAAGGGGCATATCGATGCTCCGAAAGCCCATTGGGTAGATGGGAACTTTGAGCTTCGAGCACTGGAGAATACCCGGCTGGAAGACGCGGTTCTTTGGATTGGCAAGGACGGTAAAAGTTTTACCAACGAGCCGGCGTATCAATACACTATTCGCGAAACTGACGAGCTGAGTGATCTCGGTGAACCGGGACAGGTTCTTTATGGTGCGCCTGCGGTCCCCGCTGACAATAGAAATCCAATCTGGTGGGGCTATGGATCTTCGGTAGAGCCTCCTTTCGACACATTCGCTGAAGGGGCTGCTGCGATGGATTTGCTTTCTATTGAAGGGCCCGGCGATGTAGCAATGTTTGCAGACCCCGGTGATAATTCTCCAGCCAGGAGGCTGTGGGGTAATACGGAAGGGTCTCCGAAGTCAGTTAAGCTCAATGAAGGGACCCATACTCACAATCATACTGTCTTTACCAAGCCTGGCCGGTATGTCTTGACCTACCGTTCCTCTGCGCGAACTGTAGACGGCGAGCTGATTAAATCGGAGCCACAGTCGTTGGCCGTCCAAGTTGGTGGAACGGCGCCAAAGGAGAAGGAGACCGATTCTCTGAAAGATAGGTATGAGGCAGCGCCGGACGGAGATGGCAGCTATAGCCTGGAAATCTCTGCTCCTGACGATGAGAATCTGTCCACTATAAAATTCGATTCGGAACAGCCTGTGGATGGCACCTTAACCCTGATGATTGACGGGTTTTTCCTTGCTGACCTCGAGGTTAAGGACGGCTCTGCAGAATGGAAAGAACTGTTAGGGCCGTTGGATTCAGATATCCAGGCGGTGTTTACGTCGGATGAGGACCGTTGGGTTTCAGCTCCAGTTACGTACAATGGGAAGTCGGTGTCTACCGATGAAACTGCTGAAAACTGGGTTGACAACACCGGAAAATCCCGTCAAGTCCAGGAGCTTGAAGAAAAGGGCATAACTGATCCCACAGTGGAAACCCGGATTGAATCTGTGAACGATGAGACTGTACGATTAGTGGTAAAAGCTGATCCTAATTTCTCCGGTTTTATCGAAGGTGGATTCTATGAGGATCCGGAGGCGAAATATATTAGCGACCCCCTAGAGGTCTATGTGCATAATGGCCGTGGCGAAGCGCTGCTGGCTGTCGACCCTCCAGTTGCGGGTAAAACGCTGAGGTACAATGTAATTCCCCACCCGATCGTCTTAGCTGAAGGGAAAAGAGTTACCGCTACTGAAGAATTCGACCCTTCTAGCCCTCTAGTTAATAAGACCAAGCTTGGAATGGGGGGCAGCGGGGCTACGCCGTCTACGCCGACCGCTGAAGGTGAGAAAGGGGCTGGGCAATGCGAAGATGCTCTCGTTCTAGACCGAGGTCATATTGATATCAAGGCAGGTTACGAAGACGGTAAATTCGTCACCTCATTAAAGGATGACACGGGACTTCACGACAATAACACGGTCGAGCGAAATCTCAATGACGTCGTAGTTGGGGTCCATGATAATGCCTTAAAGCAAAGGCCTGATAAAATCAGTTTTGACTATGTGGACGATGAGTTCTACTGGCTTCCCCAGACTCAGAATAGGGACATTATCTGGCCCGGTTATAACACCGAGACGCTTAATTATGACGACTTCGACGGGGCCGTGCGTCTTAACTTGAAGCCTAAAAAAGCGCCCGGAGATTGGGGACTGTTTATTGATCGAGGATTCGGAGAGTTCGAGACCCTGGCTTCCTCAACCGGT
This sequence comes from Corynebacterium sp. 1103A, assembly GCF_055700955.1. Lineage (NCBI taxonomy): Bacteria > Bacillati > Actinomycetota > Actinomycetes > Mycobacteriales > Corynebacteriaceae > Corynebacterium > Corynebacterium sp. 1103A. The sequence goes on along the minus strand of NZ_JASTTF010000007.1, from coordinate 123,579 downwards.
AACCACTTTGTAGAAACTTCATATGCGTCGCACACCCATACCAATTGGGCTTTCAGTGAGCCTGGAATTTATGAATTCGAAGTAGGGTTCTCCGCGAAAACGAAGGAGGGGGAAAAAGTCTCGTCTGAACCGCAGACTCTAACTGTGGCAGTGGGGGACTCCGCCCTAGATAATTGCAATAAAAGCCAGAACCCCGCTGACGAAGGTCAGAAACCCGGTGATGGATCCCAAGGCGAGCCGGAACCAAATGGTAAGCCCGAGTCAGGGCAGTCTAGTGCGACTGGCTCTTCGGCAGGGAACCCTTGGGTTTGGCTGGGGAGCCTCCTAGGCTTAGGGGCTTTGGTAGGAATAATTGCGCAAGTCCTTAGTAATCCCCAAATCATGCGGGTATTTTCCCGGTAGGCTGGATGCTCCATAGCCTGCTTCCGAGAAGTTAAATCAAACTTTCGTTTTGGTACCCCTCCCCCTAGTCTACGTTGTTGCGTGGTATTAGGGGGTACTGCAGGGCGTCTAAATTCGGCGGCGTGGCACCAATGTGGTCTGATCGGAGCTTGGATTGAGAACTCAATGGCTTGTATAGAGCATACTAAGGACATATATAGGTTCACCGCCATCGGGCTTTATTTAGCTCCTATGGCAGGACAACGTTAGCGGTACGGGCCTGTAGGAGACTACGCTGGTTTCCGCACTTCGACTTCAGAAGATTCTTAGTCTCAGGGAAAGTCCTCGGCTTTGGAGTATTCGCGGAGTATAATTGCAATCTGGGGCATGGTGCACGGAACATGGCTAACTATACGGACCTACCCACGTTTGATGACTTGGCTAGGAATGAGTCTTCTCTGACCATGCAGGGAGACTACGCCAACGATCTCCTCGCTCCTGTGGTGCAGCCAAGGGACACTACGATCTGCGTAACCGGACGACCCCCGTTGAATAGAGAAGTGGTTAGCTCGAGTACACTCCGGGCAGGTTTCGGTCGCTATTTCTGTAACAACGATGTCTGGGTAGAGGCGTCTCCGGTGATGAATCCGTGTCGAGTATTCCCTAGCGGGCTTAAAACATCCCGCTGGCGGCTGACACGGTAATGGAGTAGGTGCCGTGAAGGGGGCTAAAAAATCTCAATCCGTCCGCCTAAGGACTGAGACTGGCGTAGCAGTGAAACCCAGCCGTGGCTGCCCGGGTGTAGCCGCAAGACTGGGCGGGATGAGATCTTAATGGGGGAGACCGACTCCTTGCGCGCGCCGGAGCGGGCTTCAATCCGAGTGCGGGCACGGTAGCCAGCATCGGCGAGGTCAGCGATGGAGGGCTGGTCGCGGTCGAGGGCATCGCGTGCGGCCTGAAGGAGTTCGAGGGACTCGTCTAGGGCGTCTACTAGGGCTGGGGCGTTGGTCTCGCACATTTGCTGGACGAGCTCGGGGCGGGTGCCCGCCACGCGGGTGCCGTCCTTGAAGGAGCCGGAGGCTAGCGACTGGGCGAGGATCCCACCGTTGTCGCCCACCACGGAGAGTAGTTCGGCCAGGATGTGAGGCAGGTGGGAGATCCGCGCTACGGCCGCGTCGTGGTTGTCCACGGTCACCGGGACGGCTTCCGCGCCGACCATCTGGGTTATGCGGGTCACGTCGGCGAAAAGATCGATCCAGAATTGGCCGATCCGCTCGCCGCGGGCCTCGCATTCCTGGGCGTGGTCAAAGGTGATGGCCCAGGCGGCGCGCTTGAACATGCCGGTCTGGGAGTTATTCCAGCCTGAGTTGGAGGTGCCGGCCATCGGGTGGCCGCCCACGTAGCGGGTCTCCATCTGGCGTTGCCTGATTAGGTCGTAGACCGCGGTCTTGACGGAGACGACGTCGGTGATGCCGCAGTTCGGGGCGTGTTCAGCGATGGCGTCGAGGATCTCTCCTACGGCCTCCATGGGCACGGCCACGACGATGAGGGCCCCCTCGGCTTCGGCGCGGTGGAGGATGGCCGGCAGATCGTCCGTGACGTCGTAGCCCTGCTTGGCAGCGGTGCGGGCGCCGGACGTGGAGTGGTTGTAACCGAAAACGGAGTGTTTACATTCGGTCAAATCGCGCAGCAGAGAGCCGCCGATAAGGCCGAGACCGATAATGCAAATGGGACGTTGGACATCTGAAGAACTCACAGTGACAATCTTCCCACATTGCGACTACTCTCACGAGGTATGAGCGACGCAAATTTTTCCGGGTACTCCTTCGCGGTCACGGTTCACCAAGATAACGGCCGCTGGGTGGTGTGCGAATTCGACGACGATTTTGACGACGCCGAGCGCACCGTGCGGGCCGTGCGGAGCCTGCGCACCGAGGGTGCCGCTTTTGGGATGGTCTGCGTTGACGACGACTATTTCGTCATCATCCGCCCCGTGCCCGGCGGGGTCTACATGCTGCTCTCGGACGCTACGATGGCGGTCGATGATGATTACGCAGCGGACTTTCTGGACATGCGGGACCTGGACGTGCCGGATATCGACCCGGATGATTTGGACGACGTGGACGGCTTCGCCGACGGCGACTTCGACATCCTGGCGGATCTCGGGGTCGGCGAGGACCAGCTCGGCTTCATCGTGGACAACGACGAGGACTGGCCGTCGGACATGTTGCTGCGCATCGCGGGCGTTATCGGCTTCGGCGACGAGCTGGAGGAGGCCATCGACAACCTCGACAGCGACACCGACGACGAGCTCGACTGATGCCCGCGCCCACCCACGGCCTGCCGGACAGTGAGGGGTCGCGCCGGGCAGAAAGCCGCATGCGCCGCGCGCTCGAGGTGGCGGCCGGCACCCCCGCCGGGGACGTGCCGGTCGGTGCCGTGCTTTTTGATGCCTCAGGGCGCGAACTGGCCACCGGCGTCAACCGCCGCGAGCAGCGTCAGGACCCGACCGCCCACGCGGAGGTGGAGGCCATCCGGGCCGCGGTCAAAGAACACGGGGATGGGTGGCGGCTATCAGGCTGCGAGCTGGTGGTCACCCTGGAGCCGTGCGCCATGTGCGCCGGAGCGCTGCTGGGGGCGCGGGTCAGCTCGGTGGTCTTCGGCGCCTTCGAGCCGAAGACGGGAGCCTGCGGATCTTGGGTCGATCTGGTGCGCGCGCCGGGCGGGCTGCACGTCCCGCAGGTCCGGGCGGGGGTCCTCGAGGAGGAATGTGCGCAGCGCATGGCAGGATTTTTTGAACCACTGCGCTAGTTTGTGAGGTGTGAGATCTTTATGGCGGCGCGGTCGAGTATTCACGCGTATGCTGGGGTTAGCCAAACGAATTCGTTTCTAACAAGGAGGAAAATCATGGCCGATTTCGAGAACGCCAAGGACAAGGTCGTCGGTCAGGCTAAGGAAGCTTACGGCGAGGCTACCGACAACGATCAGGTTGCCAACGAGGGTAAGGGCGAGCAGACCGCTGCTGACGCCAAGGACAAGCTGTCCGACGCTGCTAACAACATCAAGGACAAGGCCTCCGAGGCCTTGGGTAAGCTGACCGGCGACGACAAGTAGGTCGTGGTCCCGGTGCGGCGGGCGCTAACCGGCGATTTTGTTAACGCGGGGCGCCTGCCGTAACCTGTTACGCGGTGGCGTGTCCGAGCGGCCGAAGGTGATCGCCTCGAAAGCGATTGTTGGGTAACCCCCAACCGCGGGTTCAAATCCCGCCGCCACCGCCAACTCAATTCCCTATCTGACCGGCGCATTCCGGTGGGATAGGGAATTTTTTGATCCATAACTTAGACTAGGGCAATACGGCTATGCAGTCCTTACCCTAGAATTTTTTTAAACTTCCTTCCCGTTTCTTTCCCGCGCAGCGGTGGGAATATTGATGCAGAAAAGGTGTTCACCTCGTGGCTAAACTCCTGTACCGGTTGGGGCATTGGTCCTACCTGAATAAGTGGAAGGTCATCGTCACCTGGCTTGTGCTCCTGGCCGCGACCGCGGGTACGGCCGTGGCCCTGATGAAGCCGATGACGAGTGAGTTCTCCATCGCGGGCACGCCGTCCATCGACGCGACCTACCGGACAATGGAGCTCTTCCCCGAGGGTGGCAACCCGGCGAATGCGCCCACGGTGAACCTGGTCTTCCGCGCCCCGGAGGGCGAGAAGCTCAGCGACCCGGACAACGCGCAGGCCATTGACCAGGTCGTGGACTACCTCCGCGACAACCTGGACATGGGCGACACCATGCGCTTTGGCAACCCGCTGGAGGTCTCGCCCAAGCTGCAGGAGCAGGTCGTCGACCAGTTCACCTCGATGGGGCTGCCTGAGGAATCCGCCCGCCAGGACGCGGACAACCTGGCGATGGTCAGCGAGGACGGGACCATCGCGTACACGACCTTTGACTTCGACGCTGAGAGCCCCTATTCGGTGGACTCGGAAGACAAGGAGATTGTAAGCGACGCGATGGACCTGGGCCGCGCGGCGGGCCTGCAGGTGGAGGCCGGCGGCGCCGGCTTCGGCGACGATATCCGGGTCAACTCAACCTCGGAGGTCATCGGCCTGGGCGTGGCCTTCCTGGTGCTGATCTTCACCTTCGGCTCGCTGGTCTCGGCGGGCATGCCGCTCATCTCCGCGGTGATCGGCGTGGGGCTCGGCTCGCTGGGGTTGATGATCGCCACCCACTGGGTGGAGCTGAACAACATGACCCCGGTGCTGGCCGTGATGATCGGCCTGGCCGTGGGCATCGACTACGCCCTGTTCATCCTATCGCGCTACCGCGCCGAGCGCGAGCGGATGTCCGGACCGGAGGCCGCGGGCATGGCCGCCGGCACGGCCGGCTCCTCGGTGGTCTTCGCCGGCACCACGGTCTTCGTGGCGCTATTCGCGCTGGTGATCGCCCGCATTGGCTTCCTGTCCGCCATGGGCCTGGCCGCCGCCGGCACCGTGGCCATCTCCGTGCTGGTCGCCCTGACCCTGATCCCGGCCCTGCTGGGGCTGCTGGGCGACAAGGCCTTCGCGGGCCGCATCCCGGGCGTGGCCGGCAACCCGAACCGCAAGGGCAAGCGCTCCCGCCGCCGCACCATGGGCAACCGGTGGGTGCGCGCGGTCCAGAAGGTGCCGGGCCTGACGATGGCCGGCGTGGTCCTTTCCCTCGGTCTGCTCTCGGCACCGGTGCTCAACATGGAGCTGGCGCTGCCGGCGGATACCACCTCGAACCCGGACACCACCCAGCGCAAGGCCGCGGACCTGCTCGCGGAGGGCTTCGGCCCCGGCGTGAACGGGCCGTTCTTGGTCATCGTGGACGCGGCTGACGTCAACGAGGACTCCGCCGCGCTCCAGCCGCTGATGTCCGCGCAGGAGGGCGACGACGAACATTCCAAGGCCGCGTTCTCCTCCTTCATGTACGCCACGGATCAGCTCAAGGGCGTGGGCGGGGTCAAGCACGCCCAGCTGGTGGGGCTCAGCCAAGACCAGAACGCCGCGCAGATCATGGTCACCCCGGAGACCTCGCCCACGGAGGAGGCCACCGTGGGCGTGGCCAACGCCCTGCGGGATACCAACTCCCGGATCGAGGACGCGACCGGCGCCGAGGTCGGCATGACGGGCCTGACCGCCGTGCAGCTGGACATCACGGAACGCCTCGAGCAGGCCATGCCGCTCTACCTGGGCATCGTGGTGGGCCTGGCCATCCTGCTGCTGCTCGTGGTTTTCCGCTCGGTCTTGGTCCCGCTGGTGGCCGGCCTCGGCTTCCTGCTCTCGGTGGGCGCCGCGTTCGGCGTGACCGTGTTGTTCTGGCAGGAGGGCCTGTGGGGCCTAGTGCCGGCGCCGGGCCCGCTGATTTCCTTTATGCCGATCTTCCTCATCGGCGTGACCTTCGGCCTGGCCATGGACTACCAGGTCTTCCTAGTCACGCGCATGCGCGAGCACTACACGCGCAGCGGCGGCACCTCCCGGCCGGGCTCGCCCTACAACGGGGTCGAAGAGGCCACCATCGTCGGCTTCACCCAGGGCGCGCGCGTGGTCACCGCGGCGGCCATCATCATGATCTCGGTCTTCGTGGCCTTCATCAACCAGCCGCTGCCGTTCATCCAGATCTTCGGCTTCGCCCTGGGCGCGGGCGTGCTTTTCGATGCCTTCTTCGTGCGCATGGCACTCGTGCCGGCCACGATGTTCCTGATGGGCCGCGGCACCTGGTGGATGCCCCGCTGGCTGGACAAGATCCTGCCCACCATCGACATCGAGGGCAACGAGCTGGAAAAGGAATGGGAAGCCCAGGCCACTAAGCAGAGGGAATATACTGACCAGCATGACGCACGCAGGTGACTTGAGCTTTAAGGTCCGTACCCGCCTGGAACAGGAACGCGCGGGAAAGCGCGGCCGCACCGGGGTGATTAGCACCCCGCACGGGGATATCCAGACCCCGGCTTTCATCCCGGTGGCCACCAAGGCCACCGTCAAGACCCTGACGCCGGAGCAGATCCGGGCCACCGGCGCGCAAGCCATCCTGTCGAACGCGTACCACCTCTACCTGCAGCCCGGCCACGACATCGTGGACGCCGCCGGCGGGGTCACCGCCTTCGAGAACTGGCACGGCCCGACGTACACCGACTCCGGCGGGTTCCAGGTGATGAGCCTCGGAGTAGGCTTCAAGAAGGTGCTGGCCATGGACCTGGCCGACCTGACGGAGCAGGACATTCGCGCGGCCAAGAAGGAGCGCATGGCGCAGGTGGATGAAGACGGGGTGGACTTCAAATCCGTCATCGACGGCTCCAAGCACCGGTTTACCCCGGAAAAATCCATGCAGATCCAGCACGGGCTGGGCGCGGACATCATGTTCGCCTTCGACGAGCTGACCACGCTCGTCGACACCCGCGCCTACCAGGAAGAGTCGGTGGCGCGCACGCACCGGTGGGCGCAGCGCTGCATCGATGAGCACACGCGGCTGACCCAGGAGCGCACCCACCGACCCAAGCAGTCCCTGTGGGGCGTGGTGCAAGGCGCCCAGTACGAGGACCTGCGGCGCCAGGCTGCCCGCGGCCTGGTGGAGATCTCCGATAAGGCCTGGGAGTCCGGCAGCCGCGGCTTCGGCGGCTTCGGCATCGGCGGCGCGCTGGAGAAGGAAAACCTGGGCACCATCGTCGGCTGGGTCTGCGACGAGCTGCCGGAGGACAAGCCGCGCCACCTGCTGGGCATTTCCGAGCCGGACGACCTGTTTACCGCGGTGGAGGCCGGCGCGGATACCTTCGACTGCGTCGCGCCGACGCGCCTGGCCCGCCGCGGCGGGGTTTACACCCTGGACGGGCGGCTGAACCTGTCGAACGCGCGCTTTAAGCGCGATTTTGCGGGCGTGGACGAGGAATTCGGCGGCTACGTCTCCGAGAACTACTCGCGGGCCTACCTCCACCACCTGCTCAAGGCGAAGGAGTACCTGGCCGGGACGCTGTGCACCATCCACAACCTGGAGTTTATGGTCCGCCTGGTGGACAATATCCGCGCCGCCATCGACGGCGGCTACTACGCGGCCTACCGCGACGAATTCCTGGGCCGCTACTACGCCGACCGCTAACGCGAAGAGCCCGCGCTGTGACGCCTAGGCGGGTGTTACGGTGGCGGGTATGTCTGGAAAAAATTTTCGCGGTGACCGCCGCGCAGGCGGTACTTTAGAGGACCTCGCCAAGGCCTGCCACGGTATCGACGGCGCCGGTTACGGCGCGTACAAGAAGCTGGCCGGCACCTATACCGAGCCCGGCCCGGACGGGCTGACGGTGGCGATCGACAAGGTGCAAAGCGATCCCTTCGCCGCCCCGTCCAAGGTGCGGGTGCGCGTGCCCCGCGCGGTGGCCGACCTGCCGGCCGACGTGGTCACCGATGAGCTCGACAAGGTCGCGGTGGCCGACTTCCTGGCTCGCCGGCTTACGCGCACCGTCGCTGCCATCGGCCGCGGCAAGGGAGGCAAAGGCCGCAAGGGCAGCGGCAAGTCCAAAAGCGTGAGCGTCGGATTCATCGGCCAGGAGGTACTGGAGCGCAGCGCCGTCGTGGTCACCGACGAGGTCATTGAGGTGCGCCTGCTGGTCGGCCTGCCGGCCCAGGGCCGCCGCGTTTTAGGCCGCCGGGCCGCCGGCCTGCTGGCCGAGGACTTGCCGGACGCGGTGGAAGAGGCCGTGGTGGCCGAGGAATTCGACCCGGATGACCTGGCTAGTCACGTCTGGCTCCTGCGCGACCAGGAGGCCCTGCGCGCGCAGCTGGGTACCCGCGACCTGGTCGGCTTCGTGGGCAACGGCGCCATCCTGCCGCGCCGGGCCGGGGATAGCGACAAGCCGATGGACGCGGATACCGCCGCGGCCTTCATCGCCCCGGAGGAACTCACGCACAGCTTCAAGCTGCCCAGCGGCCGCACCGTAACCGGCATGGGGGTTCCCACCGGCCTGACCGTCATCGTGGGCGGTGGCTACCACGGCAAGTCCACGCTGCTGCGCGCCCTAGAGCGCGGCGTCTACCCGCACGTGGCCGGCGACGGCCGCGAATGGGTCATCACCCGGGCGGATGCCGCCAGCGTGCGCGCCGAGGACGGCCGCCCGGTCACGGATCTGGATATCTCCCCGTTCATTACCAACCTGCCGACCGGGGCGGATACCCGACGCTTTTCCACCACCAACGCCAGCGGCTCGACCTCCCAGGCCGCCAACGTCGTCGAGGCCGCTGAAGCCGGCGCCACCGCCCTGCTGATCGACGAGGACACCTCTGCGACGAATTTCATGATCCGGGACCGCCTCATGCAGGAGCTCGTCCCCGGCGACCAGGAACCCATCACCCCGTACGTGGCGCGGGTGAAGGCGCTCTACCAGGACAAGGGCATGTCCACCGTCCTGATTGCGGGCGGCTCCGGCGCCTACCTCAACCTGGCCGACACGGTCATCGCCATGGATCGCTACCAGCCGCACGACATCACCTCCCGCGCCCATGAGATCGCCGCCGGCTCCCGCCCACACGAGCTGGCACTGGGGCCCGGCATGTTCGATCCCAGCGGCCGTGCCCTGGCCCCGGGCTGCCTCCAGCCCACCGCCGGGCACAAGGGCAAGCCCCAGGGCGCGAAGCCGCGCGGGCTCGACACCATCAGCTTTGCCAAAAGCGACATCGACCTAAGCGCGGTCTCGCAGCTGGCCGATGCCCCGCAGACCGCCGCCATCGCGCTGTGCCTGGAGTGGCTGGGCAAGCACAACGACTCCCGCCCCGTCACCGAGCTGGTCGACGAGCTGCTGGCGACCATCACCGCCGAGTCCCTGACCGCGCTGACCCCGGGGCGCGCCCACCCCGGGCACCTGTCCCGCCCCCGCAAGCACGAAATCCTGGCTGCGGTGAACCGTTACCGGAGGTTGGATATCAAGCGCTAAGGGGAAACCCCATCCTCAAAGCAGGAAGGCTACGACGGAGAGCAGGCACATCGGGCCTAGAAGCCCCCGGAGGAAGAAGTCAAAGAGTTGGGGAGATACCTCGAAGCCGAACCCGGTCTCGATGAAGGTGAGGGAGCCCGTTTCGTGCGGCGCGGAGCGTGTGACGCCGCACGACACGAAGGCGCAGAGGAAAAGCGCGAAGCTAACCCACGGGTGCGCCGGTGCGGCCACGCAGTAGAAGGGGACAAAGGCGATGAGTGCGTAGCCCAGAACGTAAGGGACTAGGGCGCTATCCTTCAACCCTAGCAGGTCGAAGCGGGCGCAGCGACCTACCTGCGCCGCCACCAAGAGCATCCCCAGCGAATATGCGTAGAAAACGGGCATGGGGGCCGTGCCAAAGCCGGCGATGAAAACGAGGATGAGCGCCGCCGTGTAGGTCAACAATCGGGGTTGCCGCACGATGCGGAAAAGCACGACTGCGGCCGTAGAACGCGGCTGCGGCAGGTGCGGCCACACCAGCCAGGAGCTCGTGAAGACGTCGTTGATATAGTCCGCGTCCAGCGCGAGCCAGATCCATTTCCGGGTCCGGGAAGAACGTCCCGAGCTGAGGAGCTGGGGGAGCCCTTTGAGCGGAAATAGCCCACAGCAGAGCCGGGCGGCGAGGGAAAACAGTGCGAGGGCGAGTGGGTAGTTGACGGCGAGCCCGAGGAGCGCTCCGAGGAGTGCAGAAACTGCGAGTTGGAGGTACCTGATCGACGCGCTGGCAGGAATGGTCCCTCTAGGCCGGGCCTTGAACACCCAGTCGGCCTCGGAGAGCGCCCGCAGCGGAGAGGTTTTCTCCGCGGTGAAGTTCAGTAGCGCGAGGGCGATGATGAGCAGGGTTGTCGCTACTGGGCGGTCGACCACCTCGCTGGAAAAGACGAGGAGGCTGTTGAGGTAGACAGTCTCATAGCCGGCCACGACGCCGATGAGGATCGCGCCTGCTGCTCTGCCCGCTACCGCCCGCGTCGCCTCGAACTGCCTAGTCAAGGGAGATCGTCTCATCGCAGTGGTCGAGTAGGGCCGTCGAGTGGGTCGAGAGAATGACCAGTTTTCCGGCGGCCGCGAGCTTGCGTAGTTCGGATACCAGCACTGATATCCACGTGCTGTCGAGATGCCGCTCGGGCTCGTCCACAGCGAAGACCGTGGCATTGAGGCCTAGCTGGGAGGCCAGAGAAAAGCGCTGCTGCTGGCCGCTAGACAGCTTCAATACCGGTTGCTGCAAGAACTCGTCAATCCTCCAGACTTCCTGCTCGCGCAGCAGCGCCTGCCCGCTGCTGCGGCGCAGGATCTCAAAGTGCTCCCCGACCGTTAAGTCTGGGTAGAAGACCGGGGCGCCGATGAAGGAGATGGCCCCCAGGTTTTCCTTGGCAAGCGGATTCTCGTCGTTCAGGCGCAGTGTGCCGGAAACCGGAGCGAGCTGCCCACCCAGGGTCCGCAGCAAAGTTGTCTTGCCGGCCCCGTTCCGGCCGGAGACCCCGTAGACCATCCCCGGAAGAAATTCTTGTTGTAAAGAACCGATTGGGCAGTGGTATCCGAATTCGATGTCTACATCAAGGCTCATTCTTTAAAAGTTGCTCCGTAGGTCTTCCTGGAGGGCCTCCCCGGGCGGGGAAGTCAGTCCTAGTGCAGGTGCAATAACAGTGAAAGTGTAGCTGGTTATTGACACCCGGTGGCGTTTAGGCGGCCGCCCCGCCGGCAACGTAGTTCTCCTTCTTCTTGACCCACTTGATGACCTGGGTGGTCACCGGCAGGAGGACGACCTCGATGAGGGTCTTCCACAGGAAGCCGACGATGACGTAGTTGATGAAGCCGCCGGCGGTGGAGATGCCGATGACGGGCGCCGCGATGGCGCAGAACAGGAGGGTGTCACCGAACTCGCCCACGACGGTCGAGGCGATGAGGCGGACCGGCAGCTTCTTCTCGCCGCTGCGGCGCTTGAGCACGGACATGACCCAGGCGTTGAGCAGCTGGCCGACGAGGTAGCCGCAGAGGGAAGCCAAAACGATCTGGGGAACCAGGCCCAGGGTGGCGGCGAAGGCCTCTTGGCCCTCGTAGAACTCCGCTTCCGGCAGCCAGATGCCGATGTAGAAGGACAGCACGGCCAGTAGGGCCATGGCGAAGCCGATGTAGATGGCGCGCCGGGTGGACTTAAAGCCGTAGCACTCGGCCAGCACGTCGCCGGTGATATAAGCCAGGGGGAACAGGAAGAAGGCGCCGTCGGTGACTAGGGGGCCAAGCTCGACGCCCTTCGTGGCGTTGATATTCGAGATCAGGAAGGTGACGACGAACAGCGTGACCAGCCACGGGTACAGGCTGGCCTGCACCGGGATGAATCGGATGCTCTCGCCACCGGGGTTGGTGGTTGCGGTTGCCGATTGTTTTGTCATGCACCTTATCGTGCCAGAACGTGGGCGGTACGCTGTAATTTATGAGTTCTGAGACCCTTCCTGCGGCCGGGCGCTACGCGCCCAGCCCAAGCGGTGACCTGCATTTTGGAAACCTGCGCACTGCGCTGCTGGCCTGGCTGTTTGCGCGCTGGTCCGGCAGGAAATTCTACCTGCGGGTCGAGGACGTGGACACCCAGCGTTCCTCGCTGGAATCCGCCGCGCGGCAGCAAGAAGACTTGCAGGCTATCGGCCTGGACTGGGACGGTGAGGTGCTGCGCCAGCAGGACCGTTCTGCGGCGTACGAGGCGGCGCTGGCCCGACTGCCGCACTACGAGTGCTATTGCTCCCGCAAGGACATCCAGGAAGCCGCCCGCGCCCCGCACGCCATTCCCGGCCAGTACCCGGGCACGTGCCGGGACTTGAGTGATAAAGAGCGGGAGGCCAAGCGGGCGGAGCTGGCCGCGGCTGGCCGCGTGCCGGCGTTGCGCCTGCGCGCCGACCGCGACGAGTATACCGTGCACGACTACCACCGCGGTGATTACACCGGTGAGGTCGATGACTTCATTCTGCGCCGCGGCGGGAACGCGAACCAGCACCAGGACTTCGCCTATAACCTGGCCGTGGTGGTCGATGACGCCTACCAAGGCGTGGACCAGGTGGTGCGCGGCGACGACCTGCTTACCTCCGCCCCGCGTCAGGCGTACCTGGCGCACCTGTTGGGGAAGGCGGCCCCGGAGTACGTTCACGTGCCGTTGGTGCTCAACAGCGACGGCCGGCGCCTGTCCAAGCGCGACGGGGCGGTGACCCTGCGCCAGCTGCTGGAGACCGCCAGCGTCCAGCAGGTGGTGGGGCAACTTGCGGCATCGTTGGGGCTGGCCGGAGCCCGCAGCGCGGAGGAGATCTTAGAGGGTTTCGATCCGGCACGGATGGGCTGGGATCCGGTTTTCTGGGAGCTGGCAGGAAACTAACTGGTGGCTGCCAGCCCCGCGTCCTACACTTAAAACGTAAAGAGAAAAAGGCGCGGGGAGAAGGCGTTGTGGAAATAGTCCTAGGGGTAGTGGCGTTGCTGCTGCTCAGCATCATTTCAGTCGTAATGGGAAAATTTGGGGCTGCCGTGGCCCGCCCTGCTATCGGTGGTGGCGATGGTCATCGTCTTCATCCCAGGTATCCCGGCGCTTAACGTGCCGGCCGATCTCATCCTGCCCATCTTCCTGCCGCCGCTGCTGTGGGCGCTGGCGCGGCGGACCTCCTAGGGAGTTATCCGGCAGCAGTGGCTGACCATCGTGAGCCTGTCCGTGCTGCTAGTGGTGGTGACCACGGCCGCGGTGGGCGCTGCCGCGTACGTCTTCTTGCCCGGCGTCGGGTGGCCGCAGCCCTGCTGATTGGTGCGGCCATCGCCCCGCCGGATCCGGTCGCGGGGGACGCGGTGGCCGAGCCCGCCGGCATTCCGCGCCGTATCATCTCGGCCCTGCAGACCGAGGGCTTGTTTAACGATGCCGCCTCCATCGTCGTCTTCCACATGACCCTGTTGGCCGTAACCCGTGGCGCGGAGCTTTCCGTGGGGAGGGCATCTTAAAGTTCGCCTACTCCGCCGTGGTGGCCAGCGTCATCTGCCTACTGGTCGGGCGGGGGCCAGCTGGTTTATCAAGCACGTGCACGATGTCACCGCGCGCAACGCACTGACCTGGGTGATCCCTTTCGCCACCTATATCCTCTCCGAGGAGCTGGGTGCATCCGGCGTTATCGCCGTGGTCATCGCCGCGGTGGCGCTCAACTCCCGAGCGCCCATTGAGGCCGAGGACCGCGTCAGCGGCCAGGCCTTCTGGTCCACGGTGGACCTGCTCTTTACCGGCCTGGCCTTCGGGCTCATCGGGCTGTCCGTCAACGACGCCATCACGCAGGTCGGCTCGGATCTGTGGCACTCGGTCCTGGTGGGCGTCATCCTGTCCCTGGTGGCCTTCGCCGTGCGCCTGGCGTGGATGTACGTCTTCTACCGGATCAACCTGCGGCGCGGGAAGCCCGGCGTGGCCCCCGCTCCGCCTGCAAGAAGTCCTGCTGATGACCTGGTCCGGCATGCGCGGACTCGTCACGCTGGCCCTAGTGCTGTCGGTGCCGAGCGGGGCCATCCCGTTCTACAACGAGCTCGCCGTCATCGCCCTGACCGTGCTGCTGGTGACCATGGTGCTGCCTGGTATGCTCCTGCCGTGGCTGATGAGCAAGCTGGATCTGACGGCGGATTCGCAGGCCGCCTCGGACAAGATGCACGCCGAAGTCACTGAGCGCGCCCGCAAGGCCGCCATCGACAGCCTGCGTAAACAGCACGATGACTTGGAACCGGAGGTCGCTGCCAACATCGACGACTGGTTCGACAAGGTCTTCGGCACTGACGACCTCGACGCGGAGGATCAAAAGGCCCGCCTGGAAAAGGCCCACCGCGCCCGCGCCTTCGCGGCCCAGGCCCGCGCTACCGCCTTCCAGGCCTCCCAAACCGTCCTGCTGGAGATGCGCAACGATCCCCGCTACAACCCAGCCCTGGTCGACGAGGTCCTCCACGAGGTCGACCGCATGGTGCTCGCCGCCCGGAAATAAGTTGCCGAAAAACCACCGGCGAGCAGACCAGTGGTGATTAGGATGCGCGGCCGGTCAGCTTGTCGATTTCACGGCGGACGGGGCTTAAATCAAAGCCGTCTTCGCGCAGCCACTCCACCTGCGGCGGGGTGTTCATTCCCCACTCCGCCCGGCAGAAGACATACGCCTGCTCCACCTCCGCGGTGTCGAATCCACCGTCGGCAAGGTACTGGCGGAAGCCGTTGGCGCCGGAGTCTTTAAACCACAGCCACACGAAGTCCTCGAGCGAGTCATCCAGCAAGAAGTCCTCCATCCCGGCCGGGATGTAGCGCAGCTCGTCTTTAATCCGTGCCAGCAGGTCAGCGTCCAAGAACGCGTAGAGATAGTCCAGCGAGTCTTCTAAACCGGCGTAGGTGAGGGCGTCCATGGGGCCCAGCTTAGCGCTTGCCGTACACCGGCCGCGCACGACCGCGAAACTACCAGTCACCCGCCCGGCATTTGGTGCCCTGAGGCATTCGGCAACCGATGCCGCCTTCAGCCAACAAAGGAGCTGCCATGGCCACCATCCGCCCTGAGAACCCCGCCGATAATGCGGGTATCCACCAGCTCGTGGAGGCTGCTTTTGCCCCCGTGGAGCAGTCCGATCACACCGAGCAGCACATCGTCGATGCCCTCCGCGTAGCAGGTGCACTGACCGTCTCTCTAGTCGCCGAAGACAACAACACCCTGGTCGGCCACGTGGCCGCCTCCCCAGTCACCCTGGGCACCAGCGCCGAAGGCGCGCACGGGTGGTACGGAATCGGCCCCGTCGCCGTCGCACCGCAGCGCCAAGGCGAGGGCATAGGCAGCGCCCTCATGGAAGCCGCACTTGCCCGCCTGCGCGCAGCAGGCGCAGCCGGCGCAGTGGTTTTCGGCGAACCGGACTACTACAATCGCTTCGGCTTTCACCCCGTACCCGGACTGGAATACCCCGGCGTACCCGAAAAGTATTTCACTGCCTGCTCCTTCGGCCCCGAGATTCCACTCGGTAAGGCGCGTTACCACCCGGTGTTCGGTTAGCCTGGGGCTAGTACCTGGACATCTACTACCAGCAAGTGCCCGGTCAACGGTGTCACCGTGCAGGAAACGGAAATGAAGTTCTTCCTTTTGTTTGTCGAGCTACTAGCGCTCCTAGTGGCCTGCGTAGCCTTCGCGATGGGATTCAATGAGGCCCATAATGCCCTTACACATGTGCAGACCAACAACGGCGTGGATGAAGCCACCCGGCTGCTTGAGCAAGCCCACGCCATGTTCACCGCAGCCGCAGTCTGCGGGGCGGTGTTCCTAGCCCTTTTTCTAATCCGGCTGCTGAGGCCCGCGAAATAGACCGCAATCTGCGATGAACGAGTCGACCGAGGAGCATGCAGACCGCGGGTAAAACGAAGCCGGGGTCGCCGCGGAGGCGGCGAATGCGGAAAACAGTGACCAGCTTGTCGCCAAGGGTAGGCGCCCGCCGCACTAAGTGCGGCGGGCGGAGGTGCGCGCTAGCTGCGGCCTTTGACGTCGATGAGGATTTTTACCTCGGTCGGGTCTTCCTTTAGGGCCTTGTAACCCTTCTCCACGAGATCGTCCATGGGGATCCGGGAGGTAATGTACGGCGCGAGGTCTAGGCGGCCGTCCTGGATCATCTTGATTACCTGGGGTGGTCGTTGTTGTATCCCAAGGAACTGCCGATGGAGCGTTCGGGCATGGTCAGATCTCCCACGATGTCGAGCTCGAAGTTCCGGTTGTGCAGGGCGATGATTTCGATGTGCGCGCCGGGTCGGGTGACATCGATCAGCTGCTGGAGCACTGCGGGAACGCTGGTGCATTCGAAAGCGACGTCGGCCATGGCGCCGTCGGTGAACTTCTGGACTTTCTCGGCTAGATCCTCGTTCATCGGGTCCACGCTCAGGTCTGCGACCCCGGTCTCCAGCGCCTTCTCGCGCCGGGCCTGTGACGGTTCGGAGATGATGACCTTCACCCCGTAGGCTTTCAGCACTGCGGCGGCGAGCAACCCAACGGGGCCGGCGCCGCCGATGATTGCGACTTTTCCGGCGTGGTCGCCGTTGGCGAATCCGGCGTGTGCGATGGAGTGGTGGGACACAGCCAGCGGCTCGATCAGGGCCGCCTGGTCTAGCGGGATATCTCTGATGGGGTGGACCCAGCGCTTTTCGACCACGATGTGCTCGGCGGTACCGCCACCCCGGCCGGAGATGCCGATAAAGCCCATGTTGTCGCACAGATGGTAGTCGCCACGCTGGCAGGCGTGGCAGGTGCCATCGACCATGAACGGCTCGACCACGACGGACTGACCTGGCTCGAACCCCTCGACATCGGCAGCGACTTCCTCCACCACGCCGGAGAATTCGTGGCCCAAAACGACGGGCAGCGTCTCCCCCCCCCCGGAGACCGGGTGCGGTGCGGTCTCACTGGGTGCTGGGCAGAACGGCCCTTCGAAGTAAAGGTGCACGTCAGAACCGCAAATGCCGCTGTAGGCCGGCGCGATCTTTACCGTACCGGGTTGCAGTTGTGGCTCTTCAATGTCATCGATCCGGACGTCTTCCTTGCCGTAAAGGCGGGCGGCTTTCATGGGAGTTGCTTTATGTCGAGTGCGCTCTTTCAATTCCCAGGATACGTCGCATTTTCAATCCCTTCCTGGTAACTAGAAGCGGTACGCGAGAAGTCTCACTCGGGTGGTCTATTTCTGGGCAGTACCAGTCTCGACTGCGTAAATTTATATCAGGTCCAGCATGAGCCGCCTTGGTTTTAGCCCAACGGGTGCGGCCCGGGTTTCACGCCAAACAGCGGCTTGGGTGAAATGACAAAGAAGAGACAAGGTGGAGTTGAATGAAGGCATCTGTAGGTTTGCTTGCCCTGGGGCGATTTTCGTTGCCTTCCTTAGGGGCTTAGTCAAACCCACAGAGCGCTAACGCTTGTGCAACCCGGGGTGGTCGTGACTAAGCTGCGTGCCGCTTGGGCAGGGAACGGGCCTGACCCCCGGAAAGTAGACACGCCGGGGTCAGGCCCCTCCCCCAGTCCCTAGACTGCCGCACACCGACAGAGGCTGAAACCGAGTTTTGGAAGGCCGACTCCCTAGGAACAATGGGAATCTAGGCACGTGCCTAGGGGGAAAACCCGGATGGTTCAAAGCTCGCGTCACCGCCGATGGGGTCCAAGAGTTCAAACTGCTTATCAAGCCGAACGGCCAGCCCTTTGCGGCAGTGCGATAGACGCCGAGCGCAGCTAATCGCCAGGCGTCCAAAAGCTCGATGAGAGCCTGGTCCTGACGTGTTGAGCAGTCACATCATGTGCGACTAATCCCGTAACCCGTCATGCTTTGGTTAACGCAAAGAAAAACGCGCCTCACCGAAGTGAAGCGCGTCGTGGCGGAGGATGTGGGATTTGAACCCACGAGGGGCGTGAGCCCCGCACGCGTTCCAGGCGTGTGACATAGGCCGCTAGTCGAATCCTCCGAGAAGAAACTGTAGCAGCCCCGGCAAGTGGCGACAAAATCGGCAGGTCAGCTTGAGAAATGGGTGGGCGATCTAGGGCTATAAAAGTGGCTGTCGGGTAGGCGGTTGTCGGGGCCGGCGGTGGTAACGCGCGTGGGCGCCTGGGCGGGGAGTGGACTGTTTGGACTATCGCCGGAATCCCGGCTAGAGTATGGGGCAGGATCTCGCGTGGCGTCCATCCTGTGAACTCCCCCAGGGCAGGAATGCAGCAAGGGTCAGCAGGCTCTGACGGGTGCGCGAGGTCCCCTTAATCTTTGTTGCCATCCGGCGCCTGCCGGGTGGCTTTTTCTATGTCTGGTCCGCTTTTAGGTCTTGACGGGGTGGGCAGTCTAGGTTAGGTTTACTACCTACGTAGTAAACCATATTGGTAGGTCGGTTTGCTGCGGGAACAATAAGGAAGGTGACGGGATGGCTATAACGGCTAAGGATCCCCGCCCTATCTATCAGCAGATAGCGGAGGAGCTGCGCGGCATGATCTTGTCCGGACAGCTGCCCGAAGGCGACAGGACACCGTCGACGCACGAATTAGCAAATTTTCATGAGGTCACGCCGACGACGGCATCGAAGGCGCTCACGGCGCTGGCGCAAGCTGGGCTCGTGGAAAGCCAGAGAGGACGAGGGATGTTTGTCATGCCTGGGGCGCGCGAGCGCATCAGGGACCAACGGAAGAAGGCGTTCGCCCAAGACTTTGTCCGCCCGCTGGTGGCGGAGGCCAATGCCCTGGGCTTGGGGGAAGACGACATTGCCCAGATGATCGCTAAGGAGTTAAGACCATGACCAGCACGCAGGATACTTGGGGCCCGCGGCCTATCATGGGGCTGATCGGGCCGAACGGCTCCGGCAAGACCACGTTTTTCCGCCGGCGCAGCGCGGAGCCGGATGTGGCCTTCGGCCAGGCCAGCGCCGATATTCACTTCTTCGGCGCCACGCCCCGAGACCATTTTCGTGTCGTGCAGCGCGGCTGGCAGGGGCTGGACGTGGGCGAAGCGGAGAAAACGCTGGGCTTCGACCCAACCACGCCGCTGGCAAAGCTGAGCGTGGGCCAGCGCCAGCTGGTCATCGTCGGCAGCGTAGTGGCCGCCGGCAAACCGGTGTTGCTGCTGGACGAACCCTTCAACGGTTTGGACGCACCACACCGCAACCAGGTGCGGGAGCGGCTTCGGCAGGCCGCAGAAACCGCCGAGGTGTGGGTGAGTTCCCAGCACTCGCAGGACCTGGCGGGCCTGGTTGATGCGGTGGTGGTCATGCGTGATTTCCACGCCCAGGCTCCTGTGACCATGGATGAACTGCGCGAGACCCACCCCGTGCTGAGCGGGCCGGCCGAGGCGGTGGCAGAGGTCATCGGCAGCGCGCCGTTGCTATCCGACAAGGCGCTGGGTGGGCATCGCCGGGCGGTGCTGGGGGCCGGACTTTCGGCCTCAACCCGGGATTTTGCCCAGTCCCGCGGCGTAGACGTGAGGTATCTCGACACCAGTGAACTGCTGGACGTAGCGGTAGCGGGTGCGCTGGTGCAGGAAGAAGAGGAGCAATAACAATGAAAGCGCCAGTATTTATAGCAAGCCAACCGGGACTGATCATCGGGTGCATGGCGGTGGCCCTGGGGCTGGCCGCCGGCGGCCGCTACCTCTTTATGGACGGCGGGTCCTGGACCATCCTGGCCGTTGTGGCCACGGCCGTGATTTTCACCCTGGCGGCGGCGGACTCGGCCCACTTGCTCGATTACCAGGTCGCACCCGGCCGCTGGTTGGGTTCTGCGGTCGTGTGCGCGGTAGTCGCAGCCGCGGTGGCCGCGGGCGTGCTTGGTGTGGCGATGTTTGTCATGCAGGATGACTCGCCGTATTACTCCGGTTACGACAGCTTCATCGTCACCTCCGGCCCGGTGGAATGGCTCGATACCAACGGGCAACCCTATATCGTCCCCGACGCCGGGGTAGGCGGGCGCGAAGTTGTCCTGACCCTCCTGGTGGTCTTCACCGTTTTCTTGGCCGCCGCCCTCGTCGGGGTCGGGCTGGGCGCGGTGCGCGCCCGCCGCTCGGTCCGCGCGCAGTGGGTGGTGGTCTTCGCCGGTATCGCTGCTACCGTTGCCGTCGCGTGGCTCATCGACCAAGTGCTGGGCATTTCCGTGCCCGCGCCGCTGCCGGGGGTATTCCTCTTTTGCATCCCGGTAGCCGTCGTGGGGGTAGTGGTGGCTGCCGTGAGTCTCCAGCGGTCCCGCACACGCTGGGCGGGTAGTGCGGATAGAGTTAAACTCGCCCGCAGCTGAGTGCTAAATCACGTAGGCGGCGCTATGCTAGGGGGCCAATAAGCAATCACCGATCTCTCACCTCGGATACCGGAAGGTAGGCAGACTAGCTCCTATGTCTCTTCTAGATTTGGGCGCGGCGGAGCGCGCCGAACTAGCAACTCAGATTCGTGCCGATTACGAAGATTTGAAGGCCAAGGGCCTGAAACTGGATCTGACTAGGGGCAAGCCCTCCAAAGAGCAGCTGGCACTGTCCGAGGACCTGCTGGAGCTGCCGGGCCGCAACAACTACACCGACGCCACCGGCGCGGATGTGCGCAACTACGGCAACCTGCAGGGCATCGTTGATATCCGCCAGCTGTGGGGCAAGCTGCTGGGCATCAACCCGGACCTGTTGATGGCCGGGGACTCCTCTTCCCTGAACTTCGAGTTCGATGTCATCTCCTGGGCCTATACCTTCGGCACCAACGACTCAGAGCGCCCGTGGAGCCAGGAAGAGACGGTCAAGTGGATCTGCCCGGTGCCGGGCTACGACCGCCACCACGGCATCACGCAGCGCTTCGGCTTCGAGATGGTCACCGTGCCAATGCTGGAGGACGGCCCGGACGTGGAGGCCATCCGAGAACTGGTCAAGGATCCGCAGGTCAAGGGCATGTGGGCCGTGCCGATGTTCTCCAATCCTTCGGGCGTTACCTTCGCCGAGGAGGTCGTGCGCGAGCTGGCCTCCATGGACACGGCCGCCCCGGACTTCCGCATCATGTGGGACAACGCCTACGCGGTCCACACGCTGACCGACGAATTCCCGGAGATCATCGACGTGCTGGGCCTGTCCCGCGAGTTGGGCAACCCCAACCGCTTCTTCGTTTTCTCCTCGACCTCTAAGATCACCTTCGCCGGCTCTGGCGTGGGCTTCATGGCTTCCTCCGAGGCGAACCTCGACTGGTTCAAGTCGATCGCCGGTAAGCGCGGTATCGGCCCGAACAAGGTCAACCAGCTCGCCCACGCGGAGTTCTTCAGCTCCGCCGAGGGCGTGCGCGCGGTCATGCGCCGCCACGCCGCGCTGCTGGCCCCGAAGTTCGAGGCCGTGCTGCGCATCCTGGACGAGCGCCTGGGCAAGTACGAGGTCGCGCAGTGGACCAAGCCCACCGGCGGCTACTTCGTCTCCCTGGACGTCATTGATGGCACCGCCACCCGTGTGTGGGAGCTGGCCAAGGAGGCCGGCATTGTGCTGACCCCGGCTGGTTCCTCCTTCCCGCTGGGACAGGACCCGAACGACCGCAACATCCGGCTCGCGCCGTCGATGCCGCCGCTGGGAGAGATCGAGGCCGCCATGGACGGCGTGGCCGTCTGCGTGCTTCTGGCCGCCCTCGAGAAGCTGGGGGCGTAGCGCAATTAACAACACGGAAATTGCGTATTGGCTCGATCAGATAATCCCGGCCTCCCTGGAGTTCCGCGACGTCTCCTCTGCTGACGGCGGCACCCGCTGGCGGATCGGTACCGCCGAGCTCGGCGACGGCCAGGCGCTGGCGGTGACCGTGGGCTTCAGCCAGGTTGATACCGGTCTGCAGCGCGCCGACGATGGCGTCGACGTGCGCTGTGAGTTGTTGGCCGTGGGCCGGACGAAACCCGCCACGGTGGCGGCGGCGGTGCAGGCTGCCGCGGATCAGATTGCGGCGGCGGCCGGGGTCATCCCGGCCCAGCCCGGCGTCCTGCTGCCGAACATGGCCGCGAGCAGTGCCCTGGAGCAGGACGAATCCGTCACGGCCCGGCACGGGCTGCTCATCGCCCCCTACCTCTGGGGCGGGCAGACCCCGCAGGTGGCAGAGGATAAACGCCTGACGCTGATCTGCCAGCTGCTGGTGCTCACCGACGCCGAATACTCCTACGCCGCTGACGAAGGCGTGGGGCCTTTCCAGCAGGCGGTCGCCGACGGCGGGATTGACCTGCTCGACTTCTCCCGGGCTGATGGCTAAGCGGTAGGATTTACGGCGTGGCTCTTTACCGGAAATATCGTCCCGCAAGTTTCTCCGAGGTGGTAGGCCAAGAACAGGTCACCACCCCGTTGTCGGCCGCCCTGGACTCGGGGCGCATCAACCACGCCTACCTATTTTCCGGGCCGCGGGGCTGCGGCAAGACCTCCTCGGCGCGCATCATGGCGCGCTCGCTCAACTGCGTGGAAGGGCCCACCTCCACCCCGTGCGGGGTCTGCGAGTCGTGTGTCTCCCTGGCCCCGGGTGGGCCGGGCAACCTGGACGTCACTGAGCTGGACGCGGCTTCCCACAACGGCGTGGAGGACATGCGTGAGCTGCGCGACCGCGCCTACTACGCCCCGGCGGAGTCCCGCTACCGTATCTTCATCATCGACGAGGCGCACATGATCTCCGCCTCGGGCGCGAACGCCTTGCTCAAGGTGGTCGAGGAGCCGCCGGAGCACGTCATCTTCATCTTCGCGACGACGGAACCGGAAAAGATCATCGGCACCATCCGCTCGCGTACCCACCATTATCCCTTCCGGCTGCTGACCCCGCCGGCGATGAAGGGGCTGCTGCAGCGCACCGTCGCCGCCGAGGGCGTGCAGGTCGAAGACTCCGTCTACCCCATGGTCATCCAGGCCGGCGGCGGCTCCCCGCGTGATACCCTCTCCATCCTAGACCAGCTGCTGGCCGGCGCCGGCCCGGACGGCCTGACCTACGAGCTCGCCCGCCCGCTGCTGGGCGTCACGGACATCACGCTCATCGACGACGCAGTCGCCGCCCTGGCCAGCGGCGACAAGGCCGCCCTGTTCCAGCTGGTCGACCACGTCATTGAGGCCGGCCACGAGCCGCGCCGTTTCGCCGTCGACCTGCTGGATCGCCTGCGCGATCTCATGGTGCTCCAAGCCGTCCCGGACGCTATCTCCGCCGGGCTGGTCGACGCCCCCGCCGACCGTGCCGTGGCGCTGACCGATCAGGCGCAGCGCTTCAGCGGCGACCACCTGGTCTTTCTGGCCGAGACCGTCAGCGAGCAGATTGCCGGCCTGCGCGGGGCGACCTCGCCGCGCCTGCTACTGGAAATCCTTTGCGCTCATTTGGTCTCCGCCGCCCGCCCGGCCGTCGGCCCCGCGGCGCCAACCACCAGTGGAGGGCCCCATCGGGCGGGCCAGTCCGGCCAGACGCAGCAGCAACCGCAGCAACAGTCCCAGTCCCGGCACGCCGGCTCCGCCCAGGAGGGCGCGGCAGCCGCCGCGGCCACCGCCGCACGAATCGCCGCTGCCCGCCGGGAGCGTCAGCAGCAGGGCAACGCTCAAAACCACGGCCCCGACCAGTCACCGGCATCGGAACCGGCTCCGGTCCACGTTGAAAAGCCGGTGCCTGCCGAGCACCCGGGCGAGCAGCCGGCGGAAGCCGCAACGGCTGATGCGCAGCAGGAGCAGCCCCAACAGGAACAGGCCCCGGCCGCCGACCAGGTAACGCACGGTGCGGACGCGGAGCCGGAGCACGTACCGCAGACCGAGCAGCCGGAGCGCCCAGAAGCGGAGCCCGCTGAGCAGGCGCAGGCGGCTGCCGCACCGGCACCGGCTTCCGACCCGGAGGAGCTGACCGCGACTATTCGGAACCAGTGGGCCACGCTGCGCGAGCGCGTGGGCACGACCAACAAGGTCGCCGAGATCATGCTGACCGAGGCGCGCGTGCTGGGCATTCGGGACAACACCCTGGTTATAGGACACACCACCGGGGCGTTGGCGCAGCGCTTGAACGCCCCGGAAAACGCCGGGGACCTGCAGCGGGTCCTGCGCGAGGAATACCAGGTCGAGCTTGGCATCGAGTGCGTGGTCGGAACCGACCCCGTCCAGCAGGGCTTTAACGCCCAGCCGGGCGCCAAGCCGGCCTGGGACCCGCAGAAAAACCAGCGTGAATCCAGCGACGATCAGGAGTCCGAGAGGCCTAGCTCTGCTGAACCCACGCCTGAACCGCAACCCGTGAATAATTCTGGCTGGGGCAGCCCGCGGCCCTTGGGCGGGCCGGAAGAGTCGGAGAAGGCACCGTCCCCGCAGCCCCAACAGGCCCCGCCTACCGCGCAGGGGCCCGGTGCGGGTGCAGGTGCGGGCGCCGGCGGTGGGAATGCCGCTAACGCGCGACCCAGCTGGCAGGACCGCATCCAGCAGGCGGCGGCGCAGGCGAAAAAGCGCGACGCCAACACCTTCAGCAACGGGGTACCGCTGCCGCCGGACCCGGGCCCGGAGGAAGGCTACGGTATCCCGCCGGAAGACGACTACGTGCCGCAACAACCGGACGGTCAGACAGCGGCCCCGCAGCAGGGGCAGGCGCCGCGGCCGGCACCGGGGCAGGGACAGGGCCAGCCCGGCCCGCAGGACGCGGCGGCGCTGCGGGACGAGGAAGAGCAGATGATGGCGGCCGCGGCCCAGGAGACCGGGGAGCGCGACCACCGCAGCGCTTTGGAAGTGGCGATGGAGCTGCTCAGCGATCAGCTGGGGGCGCGTCGCTTGTAGCGATCAGGGGCACGCAGCCTCTTCAGCGCCCGAGTTTTGGCGGTAGACTCGGGCATTGGCGAATTTATCCCTAGATTTTCTTGAGAGAAAGGCATAGCCATGACCCAGCCGGATCAACCCGCAGACATGAATGAACTGATCGCCCAGGCCGCCCGCGTGCAGGCCGAACTGCAAAAGGCCCAGGAAGAAATCCTGGCTTCTGAGGTCGAAGGCACCGCCGGCAACGGCCTGGTGACCTGCACCATGACCGGTGGTGCGGAGCTCAAGGACCTGAAGATTGACAAGTCCGTCGTGGATCCGGAGGACGTGGAGACCCTGCAGGACCTGGTCATCGGCGCCTTTAAGGACGCCCACCAGAAGGCCGGCGAGTTGGCCCAGGAAAAGATCGGCCCGCTGTCCCAGGGCATGGGCGGCGCCCCGGGCGACATGGGCAACCTTATGGGTTAGTCTTGCCCCCGGCTGCGTGACGTAGCCGGTGGCACAGGGCCGCGGTTTGCTTTTGGGAAAAGCAGGCTGCGGCCTTATTCTTGTTCTCGTTGCCTTTCCCGGAGTAAAGAAAGTAGGTCGTTGCCCGGTGTTTGAAGGACCTTTGCAGGATCTCATCGACGAGCTCTCCCGGCTGCCGGGCGTGGGCCCGAAGAGCGCGCAGCGGATCGCCTTCCACATTCTGCACATGGAACCCGAGGACATCGAGCGTTTGCGCAACGCGCTGGCCGCCGTGCGCGACGGGGTAACCTTCTGCCGGATTTGTTGCAATATCTCCCGGGAATCGGTCTGCCGCATCTGCGTGAACTCGCAGCGCGACCGCAGCACCATCTGCGTGGTGGAGGAGCCGAAGGACATCCAGGTCATCGAGCGCACCGGCGAATACGAGGGGCGCTACCACGTGCTGGGCGGGGCGCTGGATCCGTTGGCCAATATCGGCCCGAAAGACCTGAACATCTCCCAGCTGCTGCAGCGCATCGGCGGCGTGCTACCCGACCGAGAGCTCGCGGATTCCACGGAGGAGAATCCGCAATACGACTCCACGCCGGAGATCAAGGAGGTCATCCTGGCCACCGACCCGAACACCGAGGGCGAGGCCACCGCCTCCTACCTGGTGCGCTTGCTCAAGGACTTCCCGGACCTGCGGATAACCCGCCTGGCCTCCGGCATGCCGCTGGGCGGCGACCTGGAATTCGTGGACGAGCTGACGCTGTCGCGCGCCCTGTCGGGCCGCCTGGCGGTCTAGGCCAGGCGCTCCGCCCGCAGCTGCTGGACCGCGGGCAGATCCAGTGGAGCCAGGTCCTGGAGCCGCTGGCCGGTGGCGCGGGCCAGCAGCAGGTCGGCCAGCTGCGGGTTGCGGGCCAGGGCCGGGCCGTGCATGTAGGTGGCGATGACGCTGTCCTGGACCGCGCCCTCGCCGACGCGCTGCTGCTTGGCATCGGGCAGGTCGGCGGTGGCGGCGACATCGCTGTTGCCGGTGCCGCGCTTGACAATACCCAGGGGCTGGGCCGACGGGCCAAGGATGGTCGCGCCCAGGTGGTTTTCGAAGCCGGTCAGCGGCTCGGTCAGTTCGCTGGTGTAGCCGGCCGCCCAGGGGGTCGACTGGACCTCACCAATGGCGCGTTCCTGCAGGGGAGAGGTGGTCGCGTCCAGCAGGCCGACGCCGTCGACCACACGCCCGGAGGCGCGGAAGGACTCGCCTAAGACCTGCAGGCCTGCGCAGACGGCGAAGATGGGGCGCCCGGCGTGCGCGGCGCGGATCAGGCCGCCGTCGGAGATGAGGTGCTCCGCGGCCAGGATCTGGGCCGAGTCCTCGCCGCCGCCGAGGGTGTAGATGTCCAGCTGTTCCGGGACCGGCTCGCCCAGCTTGATGGGCACGATCTCGGCGTCGAGGCCGCGCAGGCGGGCGCGCTGGCGCAGCACCAGGGCGTTTCCGTCGTCGCCGTAGGTGCCCAAGACATCGGGAAGAATCAGGCCGATAGACAGGGTATTAGGCATGGCGGTTCTCCTTGTTTTCCGGGTTGCCGTGCTGCTCGGCGGCGTCGCGCTCGAGGGCCTTTTTCAGATCGCGGAAGGCGGTGTAGTTGGCTAGAACTTCCACGCGGCCCGGCGGGCAGGCGTCGATGGCCTGGACCGGATCCGGGATGAGCTCGTGGGTAATGTCCGCGTAGACCAAGCGCACCGCCAGGTCAGTGCCGCGCTCGCCGGCGGCCTTGACGGAAATGCCTTCGAAGTCCTCGAAACGCACGTCCCACAGCCAGGACATGTCCACGCCGTCGGCCACCTGGCCGTTGGTGGCGATGACGAGGCCGTCCGCGCTGCGGTCCACCATGGACAGCGCTTCCTGCCAGCCGGCCGGGTTCTTGGCCAGCAGCAGGCGGATTTCGTGCTCGCCGCGGGTGATGGTGGAATAGCGCCCGGCCACGTCGTCGATGCTCTCCACGGCGGTCACGGCGGCATTGGTAGCAATGCCGAAGGCCTCCGCGGCGGCGGCGACGGCCTGGGCCGCGTTACCGCGGTTGGCGCGCCCGGGAAGCGCCAGGTTCAGCGGGTAGGTGCCCACGGGGCTGACGATGCCCTCTTCGCTGACCGTCCACTCCGGCTGCGGGCGGCGGAATTCGCGCCCGTCGGGCAGCTTCTTGACCGCGTACCAGTCCTCCGGTTCGCGGACCACGTGGCCGCCGGTGCGCGGGCAGGTCACGGAGTCGCCCAGCCAGCCGGCGCCGGCAGCCACCCAGATGACATTCGGGGCGTCGTAGGCCACCGAGGTCATCAGCACGTCGTCGCAGTTGGCGATGACCAGCATGTCCGGGTGGGCCTTAACGCAAGCGCGCAGGGCGCGTTCGATCTTGTTGATCTCGCCCACGCGGTCGAGCTGATCGCGCGAGAGGTTCAGCAGCACCAACGCCTGCGGGTTCAGGTTGTCGGCCACGTGCGGCAGGTGTAGCTCATCGACCTCGAGGACTAGGTGGGAGGCGTCTTTGCCTGCCAGCAGGGCGGAGATGATGCCGGCGTCCATATTGTCGCCGCCGTCGTTGGTGGCCACGGTGTGGCGCGTACGCAGGGCCGCGGCCAGCATCCGGGTGGTGGTGGACTTGCCGTTGGTGCCGGTGACCAGGACGGCCGGGCGGCCGGCGCCCAGGGAGGACATGATGCTCGGGTCGATGGCGTTGGCCACCAAGCCGCCGATCATCCCGCCGGCGCCGCGCCCGGTGGCGCGGGAAGCCGTGGTGGCCAGGTTCGCGGCCGAGGTGGCGACGGATGTCCGCACCTTCCTGAGCGTTCTGCGTAGGTTAAAACTCATAGGCTACAGGTTAGTCCGCCGGTGGGCCCGGGCGCGATTGTGCACGCGGGTGGGTTTTTAAGAATTTGCCTGCGGTTTGCTGTTGCGCTGACTGTCGTGCCCACCGCGCCGCCGTCCGCCGCGCTTGCGCCGGGAGCCGCGGGAGCCGCCCTGCCCTGCGCCTTCGCCGTTTCTCGGCGACGGCGAGTCGGTTTTTGCTCCCGCCGGATGCTCCGGCGCGGCTGCCGACTGGGCGCTGGAGTTGTTGGCCCCGGAACGGTTCGCCCCGCCCCAGCTGCTGCGCCGGCGCCGCCGCCGGCTGCGGCGCGAGCGGCGCGTGCCGTTGTCCTCGGCCCGGCCGCCGCGGGAGCTGCGTGCGCCCCCTCTGGCGCCGGTGGTGGTATTCCCCTTGGCCTCTTGCGCCGCGGCGTTGTCCGCGCCGGGCTGCTCGCTGGCGGGAGTGATGCGCTCGACGGCATCGAGGAAGGCCCGATCCGACATCAGCGGGATGCCCTTGCGGTGGGCGTGCATGGGCTTGCCCACTAGGTCGGTGGTGACGTTGCAGACCACCAGAGAGGTCTCCCGGCTGAGCTTTTCCGAGTAGTTGAGCTCGTGCCGGGTAATGGCGGCGATGATCTCGTCCGGGTCCGCCGTGATCTCTGGAGCCACGACGATCTCCATGCCCGGCTCCAGCTCGTGCCCGGGCCGGTAGGGGCCGGGGTTCTGGTGGATGCGCGGGGCCTCCTCCGCGTCGACGCGCAGGTGCGAGCGCTGCAGGCCGAATTTATCGCCGCGCACCTCGTCCGGGGTGGTGGTGGCCAGCGGCCCGCGCTCGGCCTGGGCGAGGTAGAGGGCCACGAGGAGCTCGGTGGCCTCGCGGGAGGTCTGCGATTCCGGGACGTTGGCCCGCTCCGTGGTGGCGACCGCGCTCGGGGTCAGCACCCCGCAGTGGCGGGCGGTGGTGGCCAGCCGGATGTCCTCGAGCTGGACGCCCTGGCGCCGCGCGGAGGCCAGCGTGTCGATGATCCGCTCCGGGGCCGGCACGTGGCCGACCTTCTGCCGGCGCCGGCGGTTGTTGCCGCGGTTGCGGTTGCGGCTCCGGTTCTGCCGGGCCGCGGCCGTCATGGCGCGCCGGGCTTCGGAGACCACGAAACCCCACGTGAAGGGGGTGTCGTGAACGACTAGGGTGCGGCCGTCCAGGAGGCGGTCCAGGGGCTTGAGGATCCGGGAGAAGCTCTGGCCGGCGGAGACCTCCTCGTGGCTGAGCCCGTGCAGGTGTCTAGGGCCGGGATCGCTGCCGGGGTTGAGGACGGCGTGGAAATCCTGGCCAACTTCCCCGGCGGCGTTGAAGGTCACCGCATCCAGGGCCACGAGCCGGGCCGTGGACGGGTGGATGCCGGTGGTCTGCACGGTCAGGGCGACGAAGGGGAAGTCCGCAGCGGCGGTGGCGGACTGTTCCGCCGCGGCGCCCTCCGGACGCTGGGCGCGCGGGTCGTGTGGCTTGGGCGGGGTCGCCCCAGCCGTGGGCGCAGGCTCAGCCCCAGAGCCGGAACCGTTGTTCGGGCGCGCAGGTGAAGTACTCATTGAGGATAGTCTAGTTCACCGTTTTCCGCTGGGATGATTGGCAGGGCCCCTACCGCAAAGACTTGGTACGGCGGCCCCACCCACACCATCCAGCGCGGCAACGGCCCCCTCCTACGCCGTGTGGAAGGGGCCGGGGCCGGAGGTTTAAGAAGTCGGCTCTACCGGTTCAGTGGAGGAGTCGCCTCAAAAGTCACTTGGATGGTCGTGGTGGTGGGGAGCCGGGGGCGTGGGTGCCTCGGTGGCCGGTGTGGTTTCGCTAGAGCGAGGAGAACCTGCCCGGTCGGTCGGGCACCAGCTGACCGACGACTAGGCCGTCCACCCGCCTGTCAAAGCCGGCGCCGGCAGCGCGGGCGCTCTAAGTACAATCCACCAGGCGCTCGCTGCGGGAGGCGTTAGGCCAGCGCGCGGTTGACCGCGGAGTCGATGGCGCGCAGGGAAGCGGTGGTCGTGGAACCGGCAATCCCTACACCCCAGACCTTGGTGCCGTTGACGTCGGCGGCGATATAGCAGGCAGCCTCCGCGTCGTCGCCGGCGCTGCGGGAGCGCTGCGAGTACTCGATGACCTCGAATTCCAGGCCCAGGGCTTCCAGGGCATTGGCATAAGCTGCGATGGGGCCGTTGCCGGAGCCGCGCACGGTGGAGTTATCCCCGTTGTAGACGACCTCGGCGCTCAACTGTGTGGCGCCGCCGGCGGCCTCCGCGTTGTCGATGGTGACGTGGACCTGCTCCAGCGGGGAGGTATGATCCAGGTATTCCTGGGCGAAGATGTCCCACATGTTCTTGGAGTTAATCTCGCCGCCCTCGGCGTCCGTGACCGCCTGGACCACGGCGGAGAACTCACTTTGCATGGCCCGGGGCATGTTGATGCCGTGGTCGGTCTTCATGATGTAGGCAACCCCGCCCTTGCCGGACTGGGAGTTGACGCGGATGACCGCCTGGTAGTCGCGGCCCACGTCCTTCGGGTCGATGGGCAGGTAGGGCACCTCCCAGGTGGTCTCCCGCAGCTTGTCCCAGGAGACCTCCGTGTTGTTGGCGCCCGGCACGACCTGGTCCGCCATGGCGTCCAGGCCCTTGTTGATGGCGTCCTGGTGGGAGCCGGAAAACGCGGTGAAGACCAACTCGCCGCCGTAGGGGTGGCGCTCCGGGACGCGCAGCTGGTTGCAGTATTCCACCGTCTCGCGGATGGCCGGCAGATCCGTGAAATCAATCTGGGGATCGACGCCCTGGGTCAGCATGTTCAGGCCCAGCGTGATCAGATCGACGTTGCCGGTGCGCTCGCCATTGCCGAACAGGCAACCCTCGATCCGGTCGGCGCCGGCCAGGTAGCCCAGCTCCGCGGCGGCGATGCCCTCGCCGCGGTCGTTGTGCGGGTGCAGGGACATGATGATGTCGGCGCGCCGGGCGAAGTTGCGGTGCATCCACTCGATGGAATCCGCGTACACGTTGGGCGAAATCATCTCCACCGTGGACGGCAGGTTGATGATCATCGGGTCCTCGGGGCTCGGATCCATGATGTCCACGACCGCGTCGCAGACCTCGACCGCAAACTCCAGCTCCGTACCGGTGAAGGACTCCGGTGAGTACTCCCAGCGCCAGTTGGTGTCCGGGTAGTCCTTTGCGATGTCACGGATCAACTTCGCGGCGTCGGTGGCCAGCTTCTTGATGGCTGGCTTGTCCTTACGGAAGACCACGCGGCGCTGCAGCTTCGAGGTCGAGTTGTAGAAGTGCACGATGACGTTCTTGGCGCCGGCGCAGGCCTCGAAGGTGCGCCGGATCAGGTGCTCGCGCGCCTGGACCAGCACCTGGATGGTGACGTCTTCCGGGATCTTGTTCTGCTCGATGATCTCGCGGACGAAGTTGAAGTCCGTCTGGGAGGCCGAGGGGAAGCCGACCTCGATCTCCTTGTAGCCCATCTTGACCAACAGGTCGAACATGCGGTGCTTGCGCTCGGGGCTCATCGGGTCGATGAGCGCCTGGTTGCCGTCGCGCAAATCCACCGCGCACCACTGCGGCGCGTGCGTGATGGTCTTGTCCGGCCAGGTGCGGTCCGGCAAGCGGATGTCTTCTACCTCGGTGGCAAACGGCTGGTAGCGGCTTACCGGCATGGAGGAATTGCGCTGCTTATTCCAGGCCGGCTGG
The DNA here is from genome assembly GCF_055700955.1 of Corynebacterium sp. 1103A. Lineage (NCBI taxonomy): Bacteria > Bacillati > Actinomycetota > Actinomycetes > Mycobacteriales > Corynebacteriaceae > Corynebacterium > Corynebacterium sp. 1103A. The sequence continues at coordinate 92,011 of NZ_JASTTF010000007.1, read as the reverse complement.
CCTTCCCGGCGGGGCCCGGCCGGGGTGGTGATTTCGCGGGGGGCGGAGATGAATGCGTCGTTCGGGCTCATGGTGTGCTTCCTTATTCTGTGTGGTCTTCGTTGTGGCTGCTATTAGCTGGTCTGCCTTAACGGGCGGCGGTCGCGGGCGGGGCCGTACGATCCGTGGCGCGGAGTATGCGCGTGGCACAAAACCGGGTGGTGGTGATGGGGTGAGCCCTCCGGCGAAGTGCGGAGCGGTCAGCGTAGGGGATGGGCCGGCACGGGCGCGGCGAGGTCACCGCGGCGGGGCGCTGACCGCAATCTGCCGGTTGGTGGAACGCAGTGCCTGCATCCTTTACCGACGGGCAAACCGGGCTGGGGCTAAATCCCGCCGCGGCTGATAAGTAGTAGCATCTGCCGCGAAGTCATGTGGCACAGACTACATGTCATTCCATGGGGTGGCAATTAAATATTCTTTTATTTCATCAGATGGGAAATCCGGGCTGTGGCAACGCCCCGCGGGGACGGGCCCAGCCGCGCGCGGGGTGTGCTGCGGCTTCCCGTGCGCGCGGAGGGCGGCTACCATCTCCAGACGTGGAAGAAACCAAGAGTACCGGCGCACCCCGGCTGCACCGCCGCGACTGGGCAGGGGCCGCGGCCGTCGGCCTGGGTGGCTCGGCCCTGCGCCTGGGGGTACTCGCGGGGATAGGGGCGGCCAACGACGAGCGCCTCGGGGATCTGCTCAACAAGTGGGACGCCGAGTACTACACGCAGATCGCCGCTCACGGCTACTTCGACGCCCAGATATCCGGCGGCGGCCCGGCCTATGAGAAGACCCTGGCGTTCTTTCCCGGCTTCCCCTTCCTGTTGCGCGCCGGGCACGCGCTGACCGGGGTGCACTATTCCACCCTGGCGGTGGTTCTCAACCTCGCGTTGACCGTCCTGCTGGCTGCCGGGGCCATGGCCTTGGCCAACCGGGTGGCCTTAAGTTGTGGGGCCGCGCCGGGGTATGGCTATCGCCTGGCCGCGGCGGCAGTGGTGACCGGGGCGCCCATGGCCATCGTCTTTGCCATGCCCTACACCGAGGCGCTCTTCGGAGCGCTGGCCATCTGGGCCCTGGTGGCGCTGTGGGACAGGCGCTGGCCGGCCGCGGCGGCGCTGGTTTTCTGCCTGGGCCTGGTGCGCCTGACCGCGGTGGATGTGCTCGCCGCCTTCGCCTTGGCCGTGCTGTTCTACGGCCGCCGGCAGTGGTCCGCGTGGGCCGGCCTGGCGGTCTCCGTGGTCCCGCTGGTGGCCTACCTGGCCTGGGCGAATTCCCACCTAACCGCGGTGGGCGGGTACTTCGGGACCCAGCGAAAGCACTGGAACTCCGGCTTTGACGGCGGGCTGGCCAGCCTGCGTTGGGTGGCCACGAGCCTGACCAGCGCGGAAAACGCCGGTTTCCTGCTGACCACCGCCGTCATGCTGGCCGCCCCGCTCTGCCTGGTCCTGGCGTGGCGCCGGATGGGCCTGGCGCCGTGGTGGTTTAGCGCGGCGCTGATAGTCAACGTCTTGGCCTCCGACGGCATCATGCACTCGCGCCCGCGGCTGCTGCTGCCGGCGGTCATCGTCGTGCTGCCGCTGCTGGTATCCGGCTTCCGCCGCCTGCCCGGCTGGGTTATGGGGCTGCTGGTGGCCCTATGGGTGCTTTTCGGTGCCTGGTTCTCGGCCTACATGCTCGCCGTGTTCGAGTGGGCCATCTAGGCGGCTAACGCGGGTCGGCGGCTAGCGCGGTTCGCTGCGCGATTGCTCGCCGCTGCCGACGGACTGCTGGGAGAGCACGATGGTGGCCGCGATCATGAGGGCCAGGGCCAGGCCCATCACCGCCCAGCCGGTGGTGGAGGTGATCTGGAATTTCTCGCCCAGGATGGCATAGCCCAGTAGGAAGGCCACCATGGGCTCGACGATGGTCATCGCGGGCAGCGACTGCTTGAGCGGGCCGGCGTGGAAGGAATACTGCTGGACCACCGTGCCGGTGGCGGCGGTGGCGATAAGCGCGTAGAACTCCCAGCTGATCAGGAGCTCGCCCACGCCGGAGTGGGCGAAGATATCAACGACCGCCTTGGATAGCACCGCTACATATCCGTAAATGCCGCCGCAGATCGTGCCGAGCATCAGGGCGCGCTGGCTGCGGTGTCGACAGCCGATGACAGCCAGCACCGCCATGACGGTGATGCCTACCAGCAGCGCCGGCGCCCAATCGGAGACGGCGGGCTGCGGCTTGCCGGCGCTGGGGCGGCCCAGGATGATGAGCGTGCCCACCGCGACGGTTAGTACCAGGGACCAGCCGATCTCCTGTCCGCTCATGCGGCGGCGGGAATACCAGGCGGCCAAAGGCAGCGTGAACATCAGGGACATGACCAGGATGGGCTGGACGATGAGCAGGGTGCCAAAGCCTAAGGCGATGACCTGCAAACCGTAGGCGGCCAGCGCGGCGAAGGTGCCCACCCACCACAGCGGCTGGGTCATGGCGGTGCGCATGACTGAGGAGGGGGCATCGAGAGCAATCCGGTGCCGTACCACCGTCCCCCAGGCTACGGTCAGGGCCGAGGCCAAGGCAAAGAAGATGGCTACGAGATTGCTTAACACCTACCCAACCGTAGTAAATGCCACGGAATTTCGTGCCCATTGGGGCACCGATGTCGAGTAAAAAGCTCTACCATGAAAGAGGTGCATGTAAATGCTGGCTCCGCGAATTGTGCGGGGTAACATGAGCACTTGACTACCAACTGACAGGTATTCACGAAGGCAAGTATTCGCGAAAGGTGGCAACAGCACGTGGCCTTAGTCGTTCAAAAATACGGTGGTTCTTCCCTGGAATCGGCCGAGCGCATCCGCGCGGTCGCAGAGCGGATCGTCGCCACCAAGAAGGCCGGCAACGACGTGGTGGTCGTGTGCTCTGCCATGGGGGACACCACGGACGAGCTGTTGGACCTGGCCGCCCAGGTTAACCCCGTGCCTCCGCGCCGGGAGATGGACATGCTGCTGACTGCTGGTGAGCGTATCTCCAATTCGCTGGTCGCGATGGCCGTGGAATCCTTGGGCGCGCACGCGCAGTCCTTTACTGGCTCCCAGGCCGGCGTGTTGACCACGGAGCGGCACGGCAACGCCCGCATCGTGGACGTGACCCCGGGGCGGATCACGGAGGCCCTTGACAAGGGCAAAATCTGCATCGTGGCGGGTTTCCAGGGTGTAAACAAGGAGTCGCGCGACGTGACCACCTTGGGCCGCGGCGGTTCGGATACGACCGCCGTGGCGCTGGCCGCGGCCTTGAACGCCGACGTGTGCGAGATCTACTCCGACGTCGACGGCGTCTACACCGCCGATCCGCGCATCGTGCCGGACGCCCAGAAGCTGGAGAAGCTGTCTTTCGAAGAGATGTTGGAGCTGGCCGCCGTCGGTTCCAAGATCTTGGTGCTGCGCAGCGTTGAATACGCCCGCGCCTTTAATGTTCCGTTAAGAGTTCGCTCGTCTTATAGCAATGACCCCGGCACCCTGATCGTCGGGTCGATGGAGGATATTCCCGTGGAAGAAGCAGTACTGACCGGTGTCGCCACTGACAAGTCCGAGGCCAAGGTGACCGTCCTGGGCATCCCGGACCGCCCAGGCGAGGCGGCCAAGGTCTTCCGCGCCATCGCGGATGCCGAGATCAACATTGACATGGTCCTGCAGAACGTCTCCTCCCTGGATGACGGCCGCACGGATATCACCTTCACCTGCCCGCGCGCCGACGGCCCGCGGGCCATGGAGCTGCTGTCCAAGCTGCGCGGTGAGGGCGACTGGTCCAACGTGCTCTACGACGACCAGGTCGGCAAGGTCTCCCTGGTGGGCGCCGGTATGAAGTCGCACCCGGGCGTGACCGCGGACTTCACCGAGGCTCTGCGCGACGTCGGCGTCAACATGGAACTCATCTCCACCTCGGAGATCCGTATCTCCGTGCTGACCCGCGAGGCCGACCTGGACAAGGCGGCCCGGGCGCTGCACGAGAAGTTCCGGCTGGGCGGCGACGAACCCGCCACGGTCTATGCTGGAACCGGACGCTAAAGCGCGCTGCAACAGCACCAACCACACAAGTACTGCACGTACAGGAGACTAGGAGTTTTAAAATCATGACCACCGTGGCGGTAGTAGGGGCAACCGGGCAAGTCGGCCGCGTGATGCGGCAGATCTTGGAGGAGCGCAAGTTTCCGCTGGACAAGATCCGCTTCTTTGCTTCCTCCCGGTCCGCCGGCACGGAGCTGGAATTCGCCGGCCAGCAGGTGACGGTCGAGGATCTGGCCGAGGTCACCGAGGAGTCCGTCGCGGACGTGGACATCGCGCTGTTTTCCGCCGGCGGTGACACCTCCCGCCAGTGGGCGCCCGTCTTCGCGGCGGCCGGCGCCACGGTCGTGGACAACTCCTCGGCTTTCCGTAAGGACCCGGACGTTCCGCTCATCGTGGCGGAGGTCAATCCGGGCGAGGCCAAGGATCTACCCAAGGGCATCATCGCGAACCCGAACTGCACCACCATGGCAGCCATGCCGGTGCTCAAGCCGCTCAGCGACGCCGCCGGCTTGCGCCAGCTGCACGTGTCCTCCTACCAGGCCGTCTCCGGCTCCGGCCTGGCCGGCGTGGAGACCCTCGCCGCGCAGGTCTACCAGGTCGGCGAGCACAACGTGGACTTGGTCCACGACGGCTCCCGCCTGGACGGCGAGGACACCGGCCCCTACGTCGCCCCGATCGCGTTCAACGCGCTGCCGATGGCCGGCAACCTGGTCGATGACGGCTCCCTGGAGACCGACGAGGAACAGAAGCTGCGCAACGAGTCGCGCAAGATCCTGGGCCTGCCGGATCTAAAGGTCGCCGGCACCTGCGTGCGCATCCCGGTCTTTACCGGCCACACCATGACCATCCACGCGGAGTTCGACAAGTCCATCACCCCGGACCAGGCCCTGGAGCTGCTGGGGAACACCCCGGGCGTGAAGGTTGTGGACGTGCCGACCTCGCTGGCCGCCACCGGCATCGATGACTGCCTGGTCGGCCGCGTGCGCCAGGACCAGACCGTGGACGACAACCGCGGCCTCGTCCTGGTTGTCGCCGGCGACAACCTGCGCAAGGGCGCAGCGCTCAATACCATCCAGATCGCCGAGCTGCTGGTCTAAGCCAGGCATTTACCCAAAGCAAAAGGCTCACCCGCACGGGTGAGCCTTTACTTGATCCCGCCGGGCGGGGGCTAAGCGCTAGTCCTGAGCGGCAGGGGAGGCGCCGGACTGCGGCGTGGAACCTTTGCCACCGGCGTTGTCGGTCTGCCCGTCGAAGTCGAGGTCGTTGTCAGCAGACGGAACCTCCGGTTTGGTGTGCTGGACGTAGGTCACGGAAGGATCCAGATCCTCGCGGTCGAAGTCCTCGAGCTCCTCGTCCGCCTCGAGCTCTTCGTAGATCTCCTCGGCGACGGTCTCCTCGAATTCGCCGGTGGCCATGTTGGAGGCCGCGGCCAGGCGGGCGAGCTCGCGCTCGTTCTTCTTGGTGAAGCGCTCGCGCGGATCCAGCTTGCGCTGCACCAGGGTGCGGGCGCGCATGCGTCGGTCGGACTCGTCCGTGAGCTTGCCGCGGCTGCGGATCCAGGTAAAGGACATCACGGCGATCATTAGGAGGCCGAGGTAGCCCAGGATCGGGTAGACGTTGCTGACCAGCTGCTGGAAGCCCACGAAGGACAGGACGAAGCCGATGAGGCAGGCCACGCAGTAGACCGGGTAGAACAGCTGCGGCTTGGAGCGGGTCAGGCGCTTGCCCAGCGCGTAGAACATGCCCACCGCGGTGTTGAAGACCATGCCGTAGATGACAAAAGTCATGACGTAGCCCAGGGCCGGGTGGATGGTGTTGATGAGCTCCAGTACCGGCATGTCCTGGCCGTTGACGGTCGGGGCGACGAAGAACAGGGAGAAGACCAGCAGGGCCAGCAGGATCAGGTAGAGGATGCCGCCGATGAGGCCGCCCCAGCCGACGGCGCGGTTGTCTAGGAAGTTACCGCCAATGACAATGGACATCGACACCGCGCACATGACGTTCAGGCCGGTGTAGTTCAGCGCGGAAATCCACCAGTTCGGCAGGGTGGTGTCCACGTTGCTGGTGGTCCACTCGTGCATCTGGCTGAAGTCCACGTCCACGGTGAGGATGGTGTAGCCGGTGGCCAGGACGATGAAGATGACGATGAACGGCGTGATAGTGCCGATGACGGTGGTCACGCGGTCCACGTCGAGCAGGCCGACCAGCAGCACCAAAACCAGCATGACGGTTCCGCCCACCCACACGGGGACGCTCGGGAACTGCTGGGTGATGTTCGAGCCGCCGCCGGCGAACATCACGAAGCCGATGCTAAACAGCGTGGCCAGCGTGGACCAGTCGAGGATTCGGGACGTAATCGGCCCGGAGACCTTCTCATAGACGGCGGTGTGCTCCGAGGCCTGGAAGTAGGAACCCAGCTGCAGGATGGAAATGCCGGTGATCATCATCAGTCCGGCGGCCAAGGCGATGCCGATTAGGCCCCATTCGCCGAATGCCACGAAGTACTGCATGGCTTCCTGGCCGGAGGCGAAGCCGGCGCCGACGACGACGCCGATGAACGCCATCGAGATTGCTATGGCGCGTTTAAACATGGAAGTTAAACCCCAAATCTATTATCAAAAGGCAGCGTAGCCCGAGGCGGGCCTAAAACGTACGGTTTATGAACTTACCCGTTTCCGGCCTGGTTTTCCGGGCAAACACCAGATAGACCACCCGGAAATTCACAATGCTTACCGGCCGGCCACGTGTCCCGGCCTGGATGTGCCCAGCTTTCACGCCTTTGTCACTATTTGGGCACAATCTGGCCCCGGCGCCGGAGGCTTAAAGGTTCGTTCCTAGTACTCGGTCCTAGTTCGGATCTAGCGTTCGGAGTTCTGGCTGGTCTCGGTGGCGGTGATGAGGTCCTTGCGGGCGCGGGCGACGCGCGAGCGGATGGTGCCGACGCGCACGCCGGTGATCTTGGCGGCCTCCTCGTAGGTATAACCCAGCACCTGGGTCAGGATGAGGGCCTCGCGGCGGTCGGCGGGGAGGGCGTCGATGAGCGCGCGGGCGTCGATCCAGTCGCTCCAGGTGGCGGAGTTTTCCAGGGCGGGGGCTTGGGCGGCGGCGTCCTCGTAAGAGGTGGCGGATTTGCGGGGCCGGGCCATGTCGTGGCGGATGTTGTCCACCCAGGCGCGGCGGGCGAGGGAGAGTAGCCAGGTGCGGGCGGAGGACCGGGCGGCGAAGCGAGGGAGGGCGGAGATGACCCGCAGGTAGGTTTCCTGCGCTAGGTCGTCGGCATTTTCGGGCCCGGCCAGGTGGGCCAGGAGGCGCCAGACGTCGTCCTGGGTGGCGCGGATGAACTCCGTCAGCGCGCGGCGGTCACCGCGCCCGGCGGCAAGTGCCAGGTGGGTGACGCGCGCGTCGTCGGCTGCGGAGTGGTGTTTCATCATCCTGAATTTACCAGGCACCGAATCCGGTTTTGGACCTATACTGGGGGCTAGGCAGGGGGCTGCACGAACCCTGACTGAGGCAAACCTATCAATAGTTGGAGTTTGTTTGCCACCCACTATTAAATGGGCTAGACTATAGTCCAACGGCTTTTAATAGCTGACCAATATTGCCACTGAAGGAGGCATACCCCATGACTCAAGATTCTTCTGCAGCAGACCAGATCCTGGGCCGCGGCAACCGCGCCGCTGGCGAGGGCCAGACCACCCGCCCGTCCGGTCAGCCGGTTGCGTCCGAGAACCGTTCTATCACCGCCGGCCCGCAGGGCCCGAACGTACTCAATGACGTTCACCTGATTGAGAAGCTGGCGCACTTCAACCGCGAGCGGGTCCCGGAGCGCACCCCGCACGCCAAGGGTCACGGCGCGTTCGGTGAGCTGCACATCACCGAGGATGTCTCCCAGTACACCAAGGCCAAGCTCTTCCAGAAGGGTACCGTTACCCCGATGGCCATCCGTTTTTCCACCGTCGCCGGTGAGCAAGGCTCCCCGGATACCTGGCGCGACGTGCACGGCTTCGCCATGCGCTTCTACACCGAGGACGGCAACTACGACATCGTGGGCAACAACACCCCGACCTTCTTCATCCGTGACGCCATTAAGTTCCCGGACTTTATCCACTCCCAGAAGCGCCTGGGCACCAACGGCCTGCGCAACGCGGATATGCAGTGGGACTTCTGGACCCGTTCCCCGGAGTCGGCGCACCAGGTGACCTACCTGATGGGTGACCGCGGTACCCCGAAGACCTCCCGTCACCAGGACGGCTTCGGCTCCCACACCTTCCAGTGGATCAACGAGGAAGGCAAGCCGGTCTGGATCAAGTACCACTTCAAGACCCGCCAGGGCTGGGACTGCTTCACCGACGCCGAGGCGGCGGAGATGGCCGGCCAGAACGCCGACCACCACCGCGAGGATCTCTACAACGCCATCGAGCGCGGCGACTACCCGGTCTGGGACGTCAAGGTCCAGATCATGCCCTTCGAGGACGCGGAGAACTACCGCTTCAACCCCTTCGACCTGACCAAGACCTGGTCGCAGAAGGACTACCCGCTGCACGACGTGGGCTACTTCGTGCTCAACCGCAACCCGCGCAACTTCTTCGCGCAGATTGAGCAGCTGGCCCTGGACCCGGCCAACCTTGTCCCGGGCGTGGGCCTGTCCCCAGACCGCATGCTGCAGGGCCGCGTGTTCGCCTACTCCGATCAGCAGCGCTACCGTATCGGGCCTAACTACAAGCAGCTGCCGGTCAACCAGCCGCTGAACGCGGACAAGGTCAACACCTACGAGCACGAGGGCTCGATGTCCTTCCTGTTCAACGACCCGCAGGATCCGGTCTACTCCCCGAACCGCTACGACAAGGGCGCGGGCTACCTGGATGACGGTGAGACCTCCAACCAGCACGATGATTTCGGTCAGGCTAGCGATCTCTACGTCAACCCGGACCCGCACGGCACCGACCTGTCGCGAGCCCCGTACGTCAAGCACGCCGAGGATGATGACTTCATCCAGCCGGGCATCCTCTACCGCGAGGTCATGGATGACGGCGAGAAGGAGCGCCTGGCCGACAACATCACCAACGCCATGGCTGGTGTGTCCGAGCAGGTCGAGCAGCAGGTCTACCACTACTGGGATCAGGTAGACGAGAACCTGGGCAAGCGCGTCCGCGAGCTCTTCGCCGAGAAGAAGTAGCCAGCGCGCTGATCCAGCCGTTCCACCCGGCTGGAAACGACCACAGATAGCTAGTACCCCGCGGGAAGCCGCGGGGTACAGTGCGTTTTATACTGAATAACCTCCTCGCGCGCCGCAGGGCGGTAAGCGCCCCGGCCGGCCCGGCACCGGGGCGGTCCCGCCGCTAACCAAGTCGGGAATAAAAATGGCAGCAGTGGGCGAAACGGCGCGCCTAGCCGAAGTAATAGGTGCTGGTAGATATCGTTTCTTAGTATGAACGACGCCCGCCTTGCTAGCCCCGCCAGCCCTACTGCCGCCGCGGATTCCGCGGACGGCCACCGCCAACCCCACCGTTTCCGGTCTGGGCTGGCGGCTTTGATCGTTCTGGTGCTGCTCACCGCCTGCGCCGGCATCGCTGCCGCGGTGGGGATGAGCCCGGAGAAGGCCTGGAACTCCGCCGACTCGGAGGAGGGAGTGACCGGCGCCCCGGCCGCCGATGCCCCCGCCGGTATCGATCCGAACGAGCTAGTCGACGCTCGCCGCGCGACGGGCGAGGCCCAGAGCCAGGCCGGCTTCCTCAAGTCCGGCACGCAGCAGCTGGCCGACGCCACCGGGCAGCTCAAAGACCGCACCGGGGAGATCACCGGCGGCGTGGACCAGCTCAGCCAGGGCACCCAGGAGCTGGTGGACGGCTTGGTGCAGCTGCAGGCCGGCACCGGCCAGCTGGGAGCGGGCGCGACCGAGCTCGCCGACGGGGTCGGCCAGGCCGTCGACCAGATAACCGGCATCGAGGTGGTGCGCGGGCAGATCCTGACCGCCATCGATGGCGCCCTGGGGGACCTGCGCGGCAACGACTCCGCGGACGCGAAGAAGCTGCGCGGTCAGCTCAAAGACCTGCGCGGCCAGGTCGATACCTTCAAGATCGACGAGTCCATCACCGGGGAGCTCAACCGCCTCAAGGACGGCTCCCGCGAGCTGTCCAACCAGCTGGCGGTGCCCGGCTATGCCTACCACGACGGCATCTACTCCGCCACGGAGGGCGCCAAGCAGCTCAACGCCGCCATCGGGGAGCTAGACGGCGGCGCCGACGAAGCCGTCAACGGCATTAACGAGCTGGACGAGGGCGCGCGCAAGATCGACGGAATGGCCGATCAGAACAAGACCAAGGTGGAATCCATCCAGCGCGCCATGCCGCCGGTCCAGTTCGCCGCGGACGGGCAGGACGTCGGCCCCTCGCGGCTGCTGGCCCCGGTGGTGGCCATGCTGATCGCCGCGCTGGTCATGCTGGGCGGTATCGGCCTAGGCTGGCTGTCCACCCAGCGCGGGTGGCTGAGCCTGCTCGGCGGCCTGGTCGGCCTGGTGGCCGCCGGTGAGGTGGCCCTGTTCGTGCTCGCCTCCGGACTGACCGCCGCCGCGGCAGCCATCGGCACCGGCATCTTCGCCCTCGCCGCGGTCACCGCCGCGGTGGTTACCCGGGCGCTCATGGGGCTGCTGGGCCGCTCCGGCGGCATGGTCACCGCGGCCTGCCTGGGCATCGTGCAGGTGGGCGTGGTCGGCTGGTTCTGGAAGTCGGTCGCGGCCAGCGATGCCCCGACCTACTGGCAGGTCATCGCCAACCTGCTGCCGCTGAACTGGGCCACCAACGCCCTGACCGTGGTGGGCAACGGCGGCCAGCAGTCCCTGCTGTGGATGTCGCTGGGCGTGCTCGCGGCCGTCGCCGTCATCGGCGGCGCCGGCGTGTGGTGGGCTAATCGCTCCAGTGTCCGTCCGTCCCGCGCCTAGGTGCTAGCAGGGAAGAATTAGTTGCCCTGGGGGTCCTCGAGGGCCTCGGGCTCGCCGAAGTACTGCTCGGGGATGGGGCGCGGCTGCGGGTTCTGCGCGCGGAAGAGCTGCAGGCGCGGGCGCCAGTTGCGGGGGTTGGTGTCGTACTGCTCGAGCTCACCAGACTCCCGGTTGACAAACGTCGGGCCCAGCTCCTGGTCCGGGTGGGCCGGGCTGAAAAGCCAGTGGGTGTCGGTCTCGGCCGCGCCGGAAAGCGGCCCGCGGTGCTGGTAGGCCTTGGCGGCTGCGTCCTGGAATTCCATCATGGTTGTCCAATCTAGCCCATTTCTTGGCCGCGTCGGGTCGGTTCTCCTTGCGCATGCCGGTGTGACGTTTGCCCACCCGGGGCGTGCTCGTGCGGGCAGCGATTTCCACCCAGATTTTAGGATGAATGAAAATGGGCAGCATACGGCGGTGATGATTTTGTCAGCTTTATGTCGCAAGTGGAGAGACCTTAACAGGATTCTGTGAAAGTGCTGGTGAGCTAGGATCTGACACTTCGGGGTGCTAGGCTAGGTCTCGCTCACGTAGTCCGCTTAGGGGGCGGACTAGCGGTTTAAATCCGTTGTGAGTGATAGGGAATAGGGGCGGCGCCGCAGCTGTAGGGATGCGGCGCCGTTTCCCTGTATCTAGGGGGGATAACAAGAAAACTCGGCCGCAGTTAGGTCGGTGCGTCAGGGGCCTGGCACAGGAGCGCCTCGGCCAGGGGGAGAAGATTGTCCACGAGTTCTTCGGTGCTGGCTTCGGCGGTTGCCGAATACTCCATGAGGTAGCGGGTAATCGCGACTCCTAGCAGCATGCTGCCCATGACGGGGAAGAGCGCAATCTGTTCGGGGCTGAAGCGCTCTTGCAGGCTGGGGGTCTGTTTGATGGCGTCAAGGAAATTCGCGCTGAAATAATCGCGCAGGCGCTCAGCTGCAAACTCGGAACCGATGCCCGCGCGGACGATAGCGCGCAGCCGCGGGCCCGTGTACGGGTCCTCCCAATTGTGGAAGTAGGTCAGCAGCATGTCCCTCAGATCCGTGCTGCGGCCGATTGTCGCGGGCACGGTCAGGAGGGTCTCCACGGCGGCATCGAAAAGTCCGGCCTTGCTCTTGAAATAGTGCATGACCAGCGCGGGGTCGACATCGGCGGCGCGGCTGAGTCAAGCGCCGAATAATCGGCAGAAAAGCCCGAGGTTACGAGCGGGGCCTCGGGGTTTGGTGAAGGCAAATCAACTGAATCAATCCAGCATGGTTTAAGCTGGATCACACTAACGAAAACGGTGTGGCGAACCTCGTGAACCGTCTGGATAAGCAGCCGGCATGCAAACCCCACTCGGCCTGACCCTCATGGGCCTGGCCATCATCATTATTACCGTGACCATCTTGATCCAGGGGCGGACGACGCCGCTGGTGCCCATGACCATCGTCCCGGTCGTCGGCGCGCTGATCGCCGGGTTCGGGTTCGGGGAAATCGGGGACTTCTTCGAAGAAGGCCTGGGCTCGGTCATGAACGTCGTGGCGATGTTCATCTTCGCCATCATCTTTTTCGGGATCTTGCAGGACGTCGGGCTATTGCACCCGGTGATCCGGGCGCTTATCACCGCCACCCGGGGCAACGTCGTCGCGGTGACCGTGGGCACGGCCGCCATCGGCATCGTGGCGCACCTGGACGGCTCGGGGTCTACCACCTTCCTGCTGGCCATCCCGGCGCTGCTGCCGCTATATACCGCGTTGCACATCTCCCGCTACGTCCTGGTGACCATCGTCGCGCTGGCGGCATCCGTGATGAACATGGTCCCCTGGGGCGGGCCGTTGGGGCGCGCGGGCTCGGTGGCCAACCTAGAAACCCACCAGATCTGGATGCACCTGCTGCCCATCCAGGGCGTGTGCGTCGTGATGGTCCTGGTCATCGCCGCCACGCTGGGCGTGTGGCAGAAGCGGCGCATCGCTAAGCTACGCGCCGCGGGCCAGCTGGAGGGGGAGGAGGCCGTCGACGTCAACGCCATCGCCAGCGACTTCATCCGCAAGCAGAAGCAGGAGGACAAGGGCTTCCGCAACCGCACCGGCCGGGTGGTGACCATCCTGAACGTGGCCGTCATCCTCCTCGTGCTGGTGGCCCTGCTTTCTGGGCTGCTGCCGCCGGCCCCGGCCTTCCTGTTGGCCGCGACCGTTGCTTTGCTCATCAACTTCGACTCCCAGTCGGAGCAGACCGACGCCCTGCGCCGCCACGCCCCGAACGCGCTATCCATGGCCGGCATCATCCTGGCCGCCGCCATGTTCCTGGGCGTGCTCAACGGCGCCGGCATGCTGGAGGCCATCGCCCAGCAGCTCATCGCCATCCTTCCGGCGTCCGTGGGGCCGTACCTGCACGTCATCATCGGCCTGCTAGGCGTGCCGCTGGACCTGATGACCTCCACGGACGCCTACTACTTCTCCATCCTGCCCATCGTGCAGGAAACCGTCGCCAACTTCTGCGTCAGCGGCATGGGCGCGGCCAGCGCCCTTATTATCGGCAACGTCATCGGCACGTTCGTCTCCCCGTTCTCCCTGGCCCTGTGGCTGGCGCTGGGCCTGGCCCGTGCCGACATGGGCGAGTACTTGAAGATCGCCTTCCCGCTGGCGTGGGCGTTCTCCCTCGCCATCGTCCTGGTGGCCTTCGCCTTCGGGATGCTGGCCTAAGGGCAGCAGGGCTAGGCAGAAGAAAACCCCGCTCTCACTGAAAATGAGAGCGGGGTTCGTGTTGGTCGGGATAACAGGATTTGAACCTGCGACCTCCTCGTCCCGAACGAGGCGCGCTACCAAGCTGCGCCATATCCCGGCGACCGTTCTTTGCGGTACCGGAATACTGTAACGCACTTTCTTCCCAACTAACAAAACGCCTGCACAGCGGGTGTGTATTCGGCGCGTGTCGGGGAGGCGTTGGCTAAGGAGCCTATTAGGAGTCCCGCTCGGTGATGTGCAGCAGTGTGGCCGAGGGGCGGCAGAAAATGCGCACCGGCGCGTACTTGGACGTGCCCAGGCCGTTGGACACGTGCATCTTCATCGGCCCGAAGTCGTGGAGGCCCTGGACGCGGGTCCGGTCGATGTCGCAATTGGTCACCAGCGCCCGGGAGCCCGGCAGGCAGATCTGGCCGCCGTGGGTGTGGCCGGACAGGGACAGCTGGTAGCCGTCCGCGGCGAATTGCTCCAGCACGCGCGGCTCCGGCGAGTGGAGCAGGGCCAGGCGGAGATCCGAGCCCGGGTTCGGGGCACCGGCTATCTCGGAGTAGTCGTCCAGATCGTGGTGCGGATCGTCCACGCCGGCCACGGCCAGGCGCACGTCACCCACCTTGAACTCCAGGCGGGCCTGGTTCGCGTCGAGCCAACCGTGCTCCACGAACGCCGCGCGCATGTCCTTCCATGGCAGGTCCACATAGGACGGCTCGCGCTTGGCGCCCCACAGGTACTTCAGCGGGTTGACTGGGCGCGGGGCCCAGTAATCGTTGGTGCCGAAGACGAACAGGCCGGGCCGCTGAAGCAGCGGGCCCAGGGCGCGCAGGACGTCGGGGACCGCGGCGGCGTCGGAGAGGTTGTCGCCGGTGTTGACCACCAGGTCCGGCCGGAGGGTATCGAGCGCGGAGACCCAGGCGATCTTTGTGTCCTGGCCCGGAATCATGTGCAGGTCGCTGACGTGCAGCAGGCGGAATTCTTTGTCTCGGCGCAGCGTGCCCGCCGGCAGCAGGGGAAGGGTGTATTCCTTGAGCTCGAACTTGTCTAGTTCGGTATAGCCCCAGGCCAGGGTCGCGGCCCCGGCGGTGGCGAGGGCGCCGATGCTACTGAGTGCACTCGTCGATTTTTTCACGCCGTCCAGCCTACCTGGCGTATCTTTTTAGGTATGAGCAACCTCAAAGAAACCATCCGTGCCGATCTGAAAACCTCCATGAAGGCCAAGGAGAAAGAGCGCACCAGCGCCATCCGCTCCCTGCTGGCCGCCATCCAGGCAGACGAGACCAACGGCTCCCGCCACGAGCTGACCGATGAGGACGTCCTCAAGGTTATCGCCCGCGAGATCAAGAAGCGCCGCGAGTCCGCCGACGTCTACCAGGAAAACGGTCGTCCGGAGCTGGCCGAGGCCGAGCTGGCCGACGTGCCCTACTTCGAGGCCTACCAGCCCGCCCAGCTGGACGACGCCGAGGTCGAGCAGCTCGTCGCTGAGTCCGTCGCCGAGGTCGAGCAAGCCACCGGGGAGGCCGCCAGCATGAAGCAGATGGGCGCGGTCATGAAGGCCGCCAATGCGAAAGCCGCCGGCCGGGTCGACGGCAAGCGGCTCTCAGGCGCGGTCAAGGCGCGCCTGCAGGGCTAGCGGCTAGCTGTAGAGGAGGATAAGCTACAGCCCGAACAGCCCACGCAGATCGTTGGTGAAATTATCGATGTCGCGCTGGGAAATCAGCGGCTCGGGGCGGCTCTGACCGCCGCCACCGCCGCGGCCGGAGGGGGCATCGTTAGCAGCCGGGGAGGGGCTGGAAGCGCCCGTGCTGTTGGAGTCGGCGGTGCCCGACGAGCTGCCGCCTCCGCCGGAGCCGTCCGATAACTGGACGCGGACTGTCGCGCCCTCCTTGAGGCCGGCGGCGCTGGGCACCACGCGCACCACGCGGCCGTAGGGGGTGTCGCCGCCGATGACCTGGGTGGTCTCCACGTTCAGGCCCTTGCCCTCGAGCACGCGGCGGGCCTCGGCCTCGGACTTGCCCCGCAGGCCGTCGAGGACCGCGTCGTTGTTGGTGCCCTCGCGGTACTTCTCGTCGCCTTGCGCGACATTGCCGCCTGCGGCCTGCGGGACCTGGGTGGCGAAACCGAAGAAGGTCTGCGCCGGCTCGTCGCCGCCGTACATGCTGCCGCTGCCGCACTGGCGGGTCGGGCCCGTGCACAGCGGGGAGGTCGAGGTGCCGTCGTTGAAGATATACGGCGCGGCGGCCACGCCGGAGTTGAATCCCAAAAAGGCCGCTGACTGGTGCGACTCGGTCGTACCGGTCTTGGAGGCGGCCTGGCCGGAAAAGCCCATGGATTTGGCGGCCTCCTCCGCGGTGCCGTGGTCCATATCGGCGGTCATGGCGTCCGCCAAGGCGTCCGCCACACCCTTGTCCAGGGCGCTTTCACAGGGCGTTTCCTCCAGGTAGACCTGGTTGCCCTCCTTGTCCGTGACGCTGGTGATGGGGTTCGGCTCGCACCACTTGCCGCCGGAGGCGATGGTCGCGCCGACGTTGGACAGCTCCAGCGGGTTGACCGCGGTCGGGCCCAGCGTGAACGAACCCATGGGGGCCTCCTTGGCGAAGTCCGCCAGGGCGGCGTCGCCGTAGGTGCCCTTGTCTTCGTAGGAGCGCATGCCCAGATCTACGGCCATGTCCACGATAGCCTCGATCCCAACCTGCTCGGAGAGCTTGATGAAGGTTGTGTTGGGGGACTCGGCCAGCGCGTCCTGGAAGGTCAGTGTGGGCTTGTAGGTGCCCGCGTTTTCCACGCAGTACTTGTTGGTCGGGCAGCCGTCCGCGCCGCCGTGGCCCAGGCCCTCGGCCTCGTAGCGGGTGGGAACATCGAGCAGGGACTGGGTGCCGTAGCCGCCCTTGAGCGCCGCGGCGGCGGTAAAGATCTTGAAGATCGAGCCGGCGCCGTTGCCCACCATGGAGTACGGCTGGGGCAGGATGGTCTCCGCGTTGTCCAGGTCGAGGCCGTAGGTGCGGGAGGAGACCATGCCCAGCACCTTGCGGGAGTCCTGGCCCGGTTCGACGACGTTCATGACCTCGGCCACGCCCGGGGTGGTCGGGTCGGTCTGCGCGTCCACGCTTTCCTTCGCCGCGTCCTGGACCTGCGGGTCAAGGGTGGTGTTGACCGTGTAGCCGCCGTGCTTGAGCTCCTCGGTCGACAGGCCCTTTTCCTCCAGGTACTGCAGCACGTAGTCGCAGAAGAAGCCGCGGTCGCCGGCGCCGATGCAGCCGTTGGCCATCAGGTTGGGGCTCTCGAGCACGCCCAGCGACTCGCCGGCAAAGCGGTCCGCGTCCGCCTGGCTGAGGTAGCCGTTATCGGCCATGGACTGAAGCACCTGGTTGCGCCGGTCGGTGGCGCCTTCCGGGTTGGTGTACGGGTTGAGGTATTCCGAGGACTGGACCATCCCGGCCAGCAGGGCGGACTGCGGCACGCTCAGGTCGGCGGCGGGGATATCGAAGTAGGTCTGCGCGGCGGCCTCGATGCCGTAGGAGTGGTTGCCGAAGGGCACCAGGTTCAGGTAATTGGTCAGGATTTGGTCTTTGCTCAGCTCCTTATCCATCTCCGCGGCCATGCGGATCTCCCGCAGCTTGCGGGGGATGGATTGCTCCGTGGCCGCGGTGCGCTCCTCGTCGGTCTGGGCCGCGACTAGCAGGAGGTAGTTCTTCACGTACTGCTGGTTCAGGGTGGACGCGCCCTGGGAGACCCCGCCGGCGGCGAGGTTGCTAGCCAGCGCGCGGAAGTTGCCCTGGAAGTCCACGCCGTCGTGCTCGTAGAAGCGGTGATCCTCGATCGCCACGATGGCGTCCTTCATCGACTGCGAGATCTGATCCGGCTCGACCGGGTGGCGGCGCTGATCGAAAAGGTAGGCCAGGTCCTCGCCCTGGGCGTCTTTGATGGTGGTCACCCCGGGGGCGGCGCCGGCGTTGAGCTCGTCGATATCGGACTCCATCGTGGCGCCGGTGCGGGCGATGGCTACCGACGTGATGCCTGCAATGGGGGCGAAGGCGACGGCGATGAGCACCCCAACCAGGAGGGTGGCTAGGGCGATCTTTGCCAGAGGTCTAGATGCATTCACGCGTTATACCCTACGTTGCTTTGGTCTGCGGGGAAATACGCAACTCCTGTTGGCGTGGGTAAAGCTGTGAGAAATAGGCGAACTCACAGCGCGCTGTGATCTGAGCGAACACCCCCTAAAGTGTGACCTGTTAGACAGCTAATCGGTGCTGTTAATACACTAACCGTAGGCATCATGACGACTGTTGGTCACGCCGCGCAGACGGTGCGTTAGCGCGTGGCAGTAGATGGCTCACCGAAAGGAGTACAACCCTTCCATGACTTTAAGCCTGCAGGGTTCTGGCCAACGCACGAAAGCTACCGGCACGGCCTCCGGTTTCGAGCGGGGTGAGTGGATTACCCAGGCCAAGTGCCGCAACGGCGACCCGGATGCGCTTTTCGTGCGCGGGGCCGAGCAGCGCAAGGCGGCCGTCATCTGCCGTCACTGCCCAGTCATGATGGAATGTCGGGCCGACGCCCTAGACAACCGCGTCGAATTCGGCGTCTGGGGCGGGCTGACCGAGCGCCAGCGCCGCGCCGTGCTGCGCAAGAATCCGGACGTGAAGAACTGGGCCAACTACCTGGCCCGCGGTGGGGAACTGCACGGCATCTAAGGACTGGGCGGCGCGCGAGCCAGCTCGGTTAAGAAATAGTGAGAAACTGTGAGAAAACGTCCCGCAAGACCGATGTCTTCGGGGCGTTTCTTCGTCTAAAATGGGCACCATGACTAAATGGGAATACGCGACCGCGCCCGTACTCACCCACGCCACCAAGCAGATCTTGGACACCTGGGGTGAAGACGGCTGGGAATTGGTGACTATTACTCCCGGTATGAACCCGGAGAACGTCGTTGCATATTTCAAGCGTGAGGTGGAATAACACATGAGTTTTAAGAAGCGACTGGAAGAGCTGGGCTACGAGCTGCCGCAGGTGGCCAAGCCGCTGGCTTCGTACGTGCCGGCCCTCAAGGTAGGCAACCAGGTCTGGACCTCGGGCCAGCTGCCCCTGGTCGACGGCCAGCTGCCGGCCACCGGCAAGGTCGGCGCCGAGGTCAGCCTCGAGCAGGCCCAGGATCTGGCCCGCCGCAGCATCCTCAACGCGCTCGCGGCTGTCGATGCCGAGGTGGGCCTGGACAACATCTCCCGCGTCCTGAAGGTCGTGGGCTTCGTCTCCTCCGATCCGGACTTTGTGGACCAGCCCGAAGTCATCAACGGTGCCTCGAATCTTATCGGTGAGGTCTTCGGGGACGCCGGCCAGCACGCTCGCTCCGCCGTCGGCGTGGCAGTTCTGCCGAAGAACTCCCCGGTGGAAATCGAGCTCATCGTGGAGATCTCTTAAAGATCGGATAGGGTAGGATTTATGGAGCATCCTGCATATAGCCAACTTCGCCCGGTGACTCGTTCAGCGGGCGTTGTCCTGTGCGACAACCCCAGCTACACGGCCCTCGAGGGGACCAACACCTGGATCATCCGCGCGGCGGAAGACGCCAAGTCAATCGTCGTGGATCCGGGCCCGGAAGACGAGGGAAACCTTAACGTCATCCGCAACAATGCTGGGGAAATCGGCCTCATCGTACTGACTCATCGGCACAATGACCACGCCGACGGGGCCAACCGGCTGCGCCAGCTGACCGGGGCGCCCATCCGCGCTTTTGACCCGAACTACTGCTCAAGCGGTTCCGAAGCACTGCAAGACGGGGAGAGCATCTCTCTGGACGGGGTCACCCCGCAGCTCGAGGTGGCGCACACCCCAGGCCACACAGCGGATTCCACGTCCTTCTTCGTCTGGAGCGGCGAGCCGCACAACTCCCACCTAGAGGGCATCATCAGTGGTGACACCATCGCCGGTCGCCACACCACGCTGCTCTCGGAGACCGACGGCGACTTGGGGGACTACCTGGAGTCGCTGGCCATGCTTGAAGAGCGCGGCAAGGACGTGCCCCTGCTGCCGGGCCACGGCCCGGATCTGGAGGACACCTCCGCGATGGCGCGCAAGTACATCGACCGCCGCCACTACCGACTGGATCAGATTCGCACGCTGCGCCAGGAATACGGCGAGGACATCGAGCTGCGGGCCCTCATCGACAACATGTATGACGACGTCGATCCGGTCCTGCGCCATGCGGCCGAGCAATCGACCCGCACGGCGCTGAAGTACCTAGACGCCGAAAAGAACAGCTAAGAGACCCTTCCCAGGGCACTTGCCTCCCCGCCCCCTCACTGGCTCGCGCGAAGCAGTGAGGGGGCGGGGAGGCTTTTGTCTTCCGTCCGTGCCCGCCGGGCCCGGGCATAAAAATAACCCCGTCCCCGCGGGCGCGGGGTGCGGGGTCTTGGAAAAGGCCGGTTTTAGCGGGCGCGGCGGGCCAGGTGCTCGGTGTCCACGATGATGACCGACTTGCCCTCCAGGCGGATCCAGCCGCGGTGAGCGAAGGTCGCCAGGGCCTTGTTGACGGTCTCGCGGGAGGCGCCGACCAGCTGGGCGATCTCCTCCTGGGTCAGGTCGTGGTTGACGCGCAGAGCGCCGCCTTCCTGCACGCCGAAGCGGTTGGCCAGTTGCAGCAGCGTCTTGGCCACGCGGCCCGGCACGTCGGTGAAGATGAGGTCCGCCAGGTTGGCGTTGGTGCGGCGCAGGCGGCGAGCCAGCACGCGCAGCAGCTGCTGGGCGATGGACGGGTGGTCACTGACCCACTGTTTGAGCATCTCCGAGTTCATAGTGGCGGCCTGGACCTCGGTCACACAGACCGCGGCGGAGGTACGCGGGCCCGGATCGAAGATGGACAGCTCGCCGAACATGTCGGACGGGCCCATCACGGTCAGCAAGTTTTCGCGGCCGTCCGGCGCGTGGCGGGCGAGCTTAATTTTGCCCGAGGTGATGATGTAGAGGCGGTCGCCCGGTTCGCCCTCGTCGAAAATGGTGGTACCCCGCGGGAAACGGACGGTCTCCATCTGCTCAATCAGGTTGTTAACCGCGACGGGATCGACACCCTGGAAGATACCGGCGCGGGAGAGAATATCCTGAACGCTTTCCACTAATGCTCCTTGGTCACTCAGCTGATGGGGTCGAAGGTGTAAATCTGCAGTGAGCTTCACCGCAGGCACCGGATAATTTTATGTAACGGCTCTCATTCTACCGTGGAATTGGTCACTTATGGGGCTAAAAGCGCAATTCCTAACAGAAACAGAGCCTGCACACAGGGCACGCGTAGTCGCGTAATCCGTGCGTATGAAAGATAAAAGCCACCGCTGCAACCTCCAGCTCCCAGGGGAGCCGCCAACTCAGTCGTGACAACCAGGAATTTTAAAAAAGCGATCCGGTTTTGGTATGTCCAGTTATCCCGAGGGCGCGAGCGTGCTAGCCCTGCAATCTACAACCTAGTGCAGACTAGGTGAGGACGCTTGATTCAAGCTTCTCCATGGACATGGCGAACACGGCAAGCGCGACGGGCGCGACGATGACTAAGACGATCATGGATACCATCTTACTAAGCTTTTATTCATGCGTGACCATAAACCCTCGAAATCTGCGAAAAATCTTCGCAAATCCGATCCGCAGCGGGCCGAGACGATCAACAAAATTCTCAGCCGGGAATATCCGAACGCCCGCTGTGAACTGGACTTCCGCAACCCGCTGGAGCTACTGGTGGCCACGGTGCTCTCCGCCCAATGCACCGACGCACGGGTCAACCAAGTCACCCCTGCACTCTTCGCAAAATACCCTAACGCCGCCGCCTACGCCCAGGCGGACCCGGCGCAGCTCGAGGAAATCCTGCGCCCGCTCGGCTTCCAGCGGGCCAAGACCAAGCACCTGCTGGGGATAGGCGAGGGGCTTTTGGCCCACTTCGGCGGCGAGGTCCCCCGCGGGGTGAAGGAGCTGACCAGCCTGCCTGGGGTGGGCCGCAAGACTGCCCTGGTGGTGCGCGGCAACGCCTTCGGCCTGCCGGGGCTGACGGTGGACACGCACTTCCAGCGCCTGGTCACCCGGCTCGGCTTGACGGAGAAGACGACCCCGGTGGCGATAGAAAAGGGCATCGCCGCCCAGCTGCCGGAGGAAGAGTGGACCATGTTCTCCCACCGACTCATCTTCCACGGGCGGGCGGTCTGTCGGGCACGTGGCCCCCGCTGCGGCGACTGCGTGCTGGCGCACCTGTGCCCGGCGGCTGCGGAATACGGGAAAAGTGCGCCGGCCCAGTAGAATGGTGGGGACATGAAAAAGCAGGTTTTCTGGTCCATCGGGGCGGCTGTCGTACTGACAGTCGCCGTGGTCGCCGCCGCCCTGGCACTCCTGTCTTCCGGGGGCGGCGACGACGGTGCGTCCGGCCCGGGAGCTGACGGCCCGGACGTGGCGGGGGCATCGTCTGCGCCCGGGGCATCGTCGGCCGAGCAGGGCGATGCCACCGAGGTGCCGGCCCGCCCGGACTGCCCAGCGGGCACGGTCGCCGGCGTCCAGCTGGGCTGCCTGGGCGGGAAGGAATCCGCGGAAGAAGCCTCGGCCGATAATGGGGTGACCATCGTCAACGTGTGGGCCTGGTGGTGCCAGCCCTGCCGGGATGAGCTACCGCTGCTGGAGGAAGTCGCCACCACCCACCCGGAGTGGGAGGTTCTCGGCGTGCACGCCGATACCAACGCCGCTAACGGCGCGGCGCTGCTCGAGGAGCTCGGCGTGGGCCTGCCCAGCTTCCAGGATTCGGATAATTCGTTTGCGGGCGAGCTCGGCCTGCCGCGGGTCATCCCCATCACTCTGGTGCTGAAAGACGGGGACGAGGTCGGCCGTTTCGTCCAGGCCTTCGAGTCCACCGCGGAGATTGAGTCCGCGGTCGCGGGGGCGCTGGATGGCTAAAGCTAGCGCTTTGGCAACGGGACGGCTAAGGGCAGGGGTGGTGAGGAGCTGATGGGGCTGCACTTGCCGCACCACGGGGACCGGCCCGGCGAAAACGTGACGGTGCGCCCGGCGGCCGCGCCGCGGTGGCTGCGCCCAGCCCTCGGGGTGGATTCGCACCAGATCGAGGCGACCATGGGCCAGCGCCTCGACTGCAACTTCCCGCCGGTGAAGAAGCTGCGCCGGGACGCGGCGGTGCTGGTGCTGCTGGCCGGGGACTGCTTGGACAACGCCCGGGTATTGCTGACCCACCGCGCGCCGACCATGCGCTCGCATTCCGGCCAGATCGCCTTCCCCGGTGGCCGGGTGGATCCGGAAGACGCCAACCTGGTTGATGCCGCCCTGCGGGAGGCCTGGGAGGAAACCGGGCTGGATCGCCGCAGTGTGACCCCCATCGATCAGTGGGAGCGGCTGCGGATCCGGGCGACCGGCAACCCCGTGACCCCGGTGCTGGCCTATTGGCACAGCCTCTCCCCGGTCGGGGTGGCCAGCCCCGCGGAGACGGACGACGTCTTCACCGTCCCGCTGACCGATCTCATCGATCCCGCCAACCGGATCCAGGTGGGGTGGGGTGCTTGGAGCGGGCCCGCCTTCCGGATCCAGGGCTACGTCATCTGGGGATTTACCGCCGGGGTGCTGGCCACCACCTTGCGGCACGCTGGCTGGGAGCAGCCCTGGGATAACAATTCGGTGCGACCGCTCCGCGCCACCCTCGCCGCGTCGCGCAATCGTGAGAAGATGAACGAACCGCACCAGCACCAACCGGCAGCCGAATAGTTATGTAGCTGTTTAGCAGCTGCGTCGCCGCGCGGTAGTATGCTGGCCTAGCCAAAACAGATTTTTACAGGAAGAACCCTTATTTCAGTGAGCGCATTTTTAGTGGTCGACGCCCTCATCGTGATCTCCGTGCTAGCCGCGGTGTTCACCGGGTGGCGCCAGGGCGTGATGTCTTCCGTGCTGTCCTTCATCGGCATCGTCGCCGGCCTGGTCATCGGCATGGGCCTGGCCCCGCTGGCGATGCGCCTGACGGACTCGGTGGCCCTGCGCCTCTTGCTGGCCGTCGGCGTGATGATCCTGCTGGTCGGGATCGGCCATCTGGCCGGGTCTTCCCTCGGCGCCCGGCTGCGGGACAGGCTCCGGCTGCGATCGGCCCAGCGCATCGACTCCCTGGCCGGCTCGGTCTTCCAAGCCGTGGCCGCCCTGCTGGTCATCTGGCTGGTCTCCATCCCCCTGGCCAGCGGACTGACCGGCGCGGTGGGCAAGGGCCTGCGGGAATCTAAGATCCTGGGCGGCATCCACTCGGTCGCACCGGAGCAGCTGAAGGCCTTGCCGGGCGGGGTGACCTCGCTGCTGAACCAGACTGGCCTGCCGCCGCTGGTGGCGCCCATCGATGGCGACCGCAACGTGGAGGTCGCTGCGCCGCGCATCGAGATCGAGGACAAGGCGCTGGTCAAGCAGCTGCGCCCCTCGGTCATCCACGTGCTGGGCGACGCGGACTCCTGCAGCCGCCGCCTGATGGGCTCTGGCTTTGTCATCCAGGACGACTACGTGGTCACCAACGCCCACGTCGTGGCCGGGACCAACCTGGTCAACCTGGATACGGCCACCGGCATCCAGCAGGCCGAGGTGGTCTACTACAACCCCGAGGTGGACATTGCCCTGCTGCACAGCGAGAACCTGCAGCTGCCGCCGCTGGACTGGGCGCCGGAGCCGGGAGTGACCGGCGATGACGCCATCGTCATGGGCTTCCCGCAATCGGGCCCGTTCAGCGCCACCCCGGCCCGCGTGCGCGACCGCATTACGATTGCCGGCCCGGATATCTACAACATGGGCCGCGTCGAGCGCGACGCCTACACCGTGCGCGGCAGCATCCAGCAGGGCAACTCGGGCGGACCGCTGTTTAACACGGAGGGCCAGGTCTTGGGCATGGTCTTCGGCGCGGCCGTGGATGACACGGACACCGGTTATGCGCTCACCGCCGACGAGGTGATTTCCCACATCGGTAACGTCACGCAGCTGACCGAGCCGGTCCACACCGGCGAGTGCGTGGTCCGCGACGTCGTCTCCGAGTAGGCCGGAAGATAAGCCGGAGCAGTTGCTAGAGCTGGCGCGCCCAGTCCGCGACGGTCGCGACGAAGTCGGCGGGCTCTTCCACGTGCGGCAGGTTCTTGGCGTGGCGCAGGCTGTGATCGGCAAAGGCGCCGGTGGTGCGGGCCCTCGCGCGCCGGATGATGGGGTTCCACAGGCGCTGCCCGGAGTGGAAGAAGAGTACGGGCGCGGAGATGGTCTCCTCGACCCAGCGGCGCGGGACGGCGGCGGTCAGCAGCCGGTGGTTCCACAGGATTCCGCGCACGACGTTGCCGATGGAGGCGGCCTCGATCCGCAGCCGCAGCAGCCGCTGGAAGCGCTCGTCGCGGAAGCGGCTGGTGGTATTGAGTAGCAGCTCCTTGCGGTAGACCCACTCGGAGAGCCCAGGCACGCGTTGCAGGGCTCGGTAGGGCAGGCGGCACAGGCCCGCGCGCAGCCACAGCCAGAAGAAGTCCCAGGGGCGGGCGGTCATGGCGCGCCGCAGGTCCACCGGGTAGGCGCCGGAGATGCTCACGATGCCGGCGACGCGCTCGGGATGCTCCACCGCCAAGGACCAGGCCACCGAGGCGCCCGTGTCGTTGCCGATGATGAGGGCCCGGCGGTGGCCCAGCGCCTGGATGAGTCCGGAGAGATCGCCGGTCATCACGCGGATGTCGTGGCCGATATCGGCCGGGGGCTTGTCGGACATGCCGAAGCCGCGGGCATCGATAGCCGCGACGTGGAAGCCGCGCTCGGCCAGCGGGGCGATGACGTCGCGGTAGTCGAACCAGCCGCCGTAGGAGCCGTGGACGGCCACGACGAGGGGATTTTGGGGATCCCCGGCCACCGCGGCGTGCAGCCGGATGCCGCGCGTGTGCACCAGTTGGTGCGTAAACGGGCCGTCCAG
This sequence comes from Corynebacterium sp. 1103A, assembly GCF_055700955.1. Classification (NCBI taxonomy): domain Bacteria; kingdom Bacillati; phylum Actinomycetota; class Actinomycetes; order Mycobacteriales; family Corynebacteriaceae; genus Corynebacterium; species Corynebacterium sp. 1103A. The sequence goes on along the minus strand of NZ_JASTTF010000007.1, from coordinate 66,346 downwards.
CTCCACGACGGAGGGCGAAAGGTTGCGTGCCGACACGGGCGTTACTCCTCCAGGTTGGGGTCGGTAGAAACTGACAAAACTCCGCCGAACGCGGTGCGTGGGGCGGAGTTAGGGGCAGGGAGGGGGCTTTAAGGGCTGGCCTAGGAGTTAGTGAACAGGCCCTTGTTGCCCTCGACCTTCTTCTGGGCCTTGCCCGGGACCAGGTCCTTCATGTCGCTAAAGGAGTTGATGGTCTTTTCCGGCTTCTTGACCTTCTTCACGTTCTGGATACCCACCAGGGCGCAGACGCCGGCGATGACCAGCATGATGAGGAAGACGATAAGGAAGGCGGCCCAGCGGTCCAGCCACTTGGCCAGCAGCTCCGCGAGGAAGAAGAAAAAGAAGAAGGAGCTATACAAAGCGACGGTGCCGGCGACGCCGAAGAAGCCAGCGCCGATGCCACCTTTCTTGGCGGAAGCGGCCAGCTCGGTCTTGGCCAGCTCGACCTCCGAGCGGACCAAGCTGGAAACCTGCTCAGTGGCGTTGGAGACCAAGGTGCCGATGGAAGCCTCACCGGAGCGGGAGGTGTCAGCGTCGCTGAGGGGGATCGCGTTGACCTTCGGGGCAAACTGATTACTGCCGTCGGTGAAAAGTCCGTCGTTGCTCACAGGTTAAACCTTCCTTGGGTGGAAAATATTTCGTAACTTAAATACTACGTGGAAACGTCGTCCGCGCGCACAGCTTCCCGCCACGCGGGTTACAGTCTAAAAACGGTCGGCCGCAGCCCGTCGCCACGTTTGCTAACGCCTATCCTAGTTCATATGGCCGAAAATGACCCGCTATCCCTGCTGTTAAGAGACGAAGAAGTCTCCCGCCTATCCGGGCGGGCCGAGAATACTATCGCGGCGGCACACCGGCGACCTGCGGCTTTGCGCAAACCCGAGGTCGTTTCCTCTGAATCTCTGCTGCGCGGCGCGCGGGCCAGCGCGGGGCTGGTCAGCGGGCGCGTCGCCCGCGACGTGGCGGAGGAATTTAATGCTGATGGCAGCCTGCTGGCCCGCCACATCAGCGCCTATTCCACGCTGGCGCCCGAGCAGTTTTCCGCCACCATGCGCACCTTCACCCGCGCCCCGCTGCAAGTTCTGGCTCGCTGGGACGTGGCAGGCGGCGGGGCGGGTAAGCCCCAGGCCGTGGCAGACCGCCTGACGGCGCTGGCCGGTTGGGTCGTGGAGGGTGCTGGCAGTGCGCCGGGGCCGGGCCTGCGCTTGCTCCTGCCGGCGGTGCTGCACGCCGAGGTTGCCGCCCACGGTTGCTTCGGCGAGCGCAGCGGGCTGGTGGGGCGGATGGCCGGGCGCGCCGCCGCCATCGCCACGGGCCTGGATCCGCGCGGTTTCGCGGTGCCGGAGACGTTTTTCTTTCGGCACCGCCAGCGGTACGCAGCAACGCTGCAGGCCTACCGTGCCGGGGATCCCTTCCCGCTGCTGCGCTTCCACCTGGCGGCCTGGGAGGCTGGCGGCAAGGAGGCAGAGGGCATCGCACGCGCCGCTTAAGCGCAATCCGGTGCTAAGCCGGCCATTTGGCGGGGTCGGGGCGGCCGGCTAGCCAGATGCCGCCGGCGATGAGGGCGGCGATGCCGGCGACCACGCCGGCGCCGATGCCGACCTCTTTGGCCCCGGGCAGGGTGAACAGGGGCTCGGGATCCTTGAAGGTGCGGATGTCCCAGCCGTGCTCCAGGGCGTGCTTCTTCATGGCCCGGTCGGGGTTGACGGCCACGGGGTTGCCCACCTTTTCCAGCATGGGGATGTCGGTGGCGGAGTCGGAGTAGGCGAAGCTGCGGGATAGATCGTAGCGGCCGGACTCGGCGAGGCGGTCGAGGGATTCCGCCTTGGCCGGGCCCTTGCAGTAGTAGAGGACCTCGCCGGTGAACTTGCCGTCCTCGGCGGCGAGCTCGGTGGCCACGACCTGGTCCACGCCGAGCTCGTCCGCGATGAGCTGGACCAGCGGGCGCGCGGAGGCGGAGATGATGATGACCTCGTGGCCGGCGGCCTGGTGGTAGGTGATCAGCTCGCGGGCCTCCGAGTAGATGGCCGGGGTGAGTACGGTGTGCATGGTCTGCTGGGCGATGGCCTCGACCTCGTCCACGGACCAGCCGGTGACCATCTTGGCGAGCTGGTCCCGGGTGGCGTCCATCTGCTGGCTGGACTGGCCGGCCATCATGAAGCTGGTCTTGGCCAGGGATAGCTGCAGGGCCTCGGTGGGGGTAATCAGCCCGTTGTGCATGAACTCCTTGCCGAAGGCGAACGCCGAGGAGGTCGCGATGATCGTCTTATCGAGATCGAAGAAGGCCGCCACGCGGGCGGTGTCGGCGGGGAGGCGTTCGGGCTGGCGAGTCATAGGGGTGAAATCCTGGCGCTAAATCCTGTTGCTGAAGTGTCTGTCGTTTCCTGTGGTGCAATTGTTACGTTTGTGTTTAATCTACCGCAGTTTCCGGCGCTTTCCTAGGGGAGTGGGAAAACTACCTACTCCATCGTAGGTTTGGCCTCGATGGTTACACTCCGCAGGAGTGCGCGCAAGGGCGAACGCCGGGTTATTCACACCAGGATGGTGACATGTGTCGTGGGCCACTAATTTGCGGCCGCGCGCTGTGGGGTTGTCCACAGGCGTTCTCGCGCGCCCTGGATTGGGTGGGGCAGACCGGCCAGAGTGAGGGGCATGAACGCACCGATTACTGACTTCATCCTCATCGCGGTCACGGACCCGCTGCTCATCCCCGAGGCCCAGCACGCCGCGGCGGCCGCCAGCGCGGAGGTCCGGCACGCCGTCGACCCGCGCGAGATCTCCCGGCTAGCGGCCCAGGCTAGGGCCGTGGTGGTGGACGAGACCACCGCCGCCCACGTGGCCAGCTTGCGCGGCCGGGCCCCGGCCTACTTCGTGGGCAACGAGCCGGGCCCGCTCAACTACGAGGCGGCGCTCAACTGCCACGCGGAGGCGGCGTTTATCCTGCCGGCGGAGTCCCGCCAGCTGCTGGAGACCCTGGGTGAGGTCATGCGCGGACCCGAGGAGGCCACCGCCGAGCACTGCCTGGTGGCCGTGGTGGGCGCCGGCGGCGGGGCCGGGGCATCGCTGCTCGCGGCCGCGCTGGCCCGCACGGCCGGCCAACACCGGGCAGACGGGGCGGTCACGCTGGTCGATGCCGGCGAATTCTCCGGCGGGCTGGATCTTCTCCTGGGGCTCGAGCAGCAGCCCGGGGCGCGCTGGCCGGAGCTGCGCCTGGGCCAAGGCGCTATCGCCGGGCACGAGCTGCGGGCCGCGCTGCCGACCACTGCGGACGGGGTGGCGGTGCTGTCCGCGGCGCGCAGCGCTGTGGCCGATCCGTTTCGCCTCGAGCTGGCCGCCGTCGAGGCCGCCTCCGAAAGTGTGCGCGGGCAGGCGGGGATAAGCATCTTCGACTGCGACTGGCACCTGCTGCCGCGGCAGGCCCAGCACGTGGTGGTGCTAGTGGCCGCGGAGGTGCGCTCGACCGCGGTGGCCGCCCAGCTGGTGGCCAAGCTGGCCGCGGACAATCGCCGCTGCCACCTGGTGGTCCGGGACCGCGGCTGGTCGGGCCTCGGCCTCGGGGAGGTCGAAAAGATCTGCCACGCCGACGCCGTCGCGCAGATGCCGACGAGTAAGAAGCTGGCCGCGGCTGTGGAGATGGGCGGGCTGCCGCAGCGCCTGCCCCGCGCCATCGAGGCCACCTGCCGCCAGATCCTGCAGGCGGTGGGCCAGGATGTCTAAGGTCTCGTGGCCTGCGCCGTCGCCGCCGCAGCTTATCGACAGCCTCCAGCAGTGCGTGGCGGCCGAGCCGGAGCTGCTCCACCGGCCCGCCGAGCTGGCGCGCCGGGTCCGCCAGGAGGCCGGCGTTATCACCGACGTGGAGGTCCTGCGCGTGCTGCGCCAGCTGCGCGACGACACCACCGGGCTGGGCCCGCTGGAGCGGGTGATGAACTACCCCGGCATCACGGACGTGGTGGTCAACGGCCCGCACTCCGTCTTCGCCGACACCGGGGCCGGGCTCGCGGAGGTCCCGGTCCGCTTCGCAGACGATGCCGAGGTCCGCCGCCTGGCCACCCGCCTGGCCGTGGGCTGCGGGGCGCGCCTGGACGACTCCCAGCCCTTCGCCGACGGGCGGCTCGAGCGCAGCGACGGCACCATCCTGCGCCTGCACGCGGTCCTGTCCCCGCCGGCCGAGGGCGGGACCTGCCTGAGCCTGCGCGTGCTGCGGCAGGCGCAGACCAGCTTCGCGGAGCTCGTCGACAACGGCACCATCGACCCGGCGGTCGCCCCGGTCGTCCGGGATCTCGTCGCCGCCCAGGTCTCCTTCCTGGTGGTCGGGGGCACCGGATCCGGGAAGACGACGCTGCTTTCGGCCCTGCTAGGCGAGGCCGATACCGCCCAGCGCCTCCTGGTCATCGAAGACACAGCCGAGCTCAAGCCCAATCACCCGCACGTGGTCAGCCTGGTCGCGCGCCGCTCCAACGCGGAGGGGCGGGGAGAGATCACCATGGACACCCTGCTGCGGCAGGCGCTGCGGATGCGCCCGGACCGGATCATCGTCGGCGAAATCCGCGGCGCGGAGGTCGTGGACCTGCTGGCGGCGCTGAACACCGGGCACGACGGCGGGGCGGGGACCCTGCACGCCAACTCGCTGGCCGAGGTGCCCGCCCGCATGGAAGCTCTCGCCGCCCTCGGCGGGCTGGACCGGGCGGCGCTGCACTCCCAGCTGGCGGCGGCGGTGCACGTGGTATTCACTACCGAGCGCGGCCGGGACGGGCGCCGCCGGCTGGCCCAGATCGGGCTCCTGGAAGGCAACCCGGTGCGGGCGCGGGTGGTGTGGAGCGCGGAGGGCGGCCCGCGCGAGGGCTTCGCCGAATTCGCCGCTGAGCTTTCCGGGAGGCTGTCATGATGAGTGCCCTGTGGTGCTTGGCCGCGGCCGCCGGCGTGTGGGCCACGCTGCCCTCTGGGGCGGCCCGCCTGGGAGGAGCCCGGGGGAAAGCGCCGGGCGGGCTGGGCCCGCTGCGCGCCGCGCCGGCCGTGCTGGCCGGGGTCTTCGCGGTAACGCTGGTCAGCCTGTGGGTGGGCCGGGCTACGGTGGTGGTCGCCGGGGTCTTGGTGGTCGCGACGGCATGGTGGGTGATCCGCGACATGCGGCGAAACCGGACCCGGCGCACCGAGCGGGAGGTGCTGGCCGCCTTCCTGGGCACCGTGACCGGCGACCTGCGGGCTGGGGCCACCCTGCCGACGGCGTGGGCGCGCGGGGCGGAGGCCCTGCCGGCGGGCGGCCCGCCGGAGCTGCGCGACGTGTTGGTCAGCGCCGGGGTGGTCGCCGCCCGCGGCGGCAGCCTCCCGCAGGTGCTACAGGCCAGCCCGCGGCTGCGCGGCCTGGCCCAGCTGTGCGCGCTCAGCGACGACTACGGCATCCCCCTGGCCCGCCTGATAGAAAGCGCGCAGGCGCGCGTCGACGCCGCCCGCCGGCACGCCCAGGCCACCCAGGCGAGCCTCCAGGGCCCGCAGGCCACCGCCTACGTCCTGACCTGCCTGCCACTGGCGGGAATTGCTATGGGCGTGGTGATGGGCGCCGACCCGGTCGGCTTCCTCCTCGGCGGCGGGTTGGGCGGCGTCCTCTTGGTCCTCGGGGTGTTGCTGGCCTGCGCCGGCTTCGCGTGGTCGCGCTACCTCATCGGAAAGGCGGCCGGCTGATGAATGCACTGGCGTTTTCTTTGGGGCTGTCCTTGCTGCTGCTGGCCGGGGCGGTGGCGTGCCTGCCAACGGCGGCTGGCGCCCGGGTGCTGCCGAAGACCCCGCGCGATGGCCCATCGGCGCTCCTGCGGGGGATTTCGGAGCGCCTCACCACGCGACAGGGGCCCGACCCGCTGGATGTCGCCAGCGACGTCGAGCTCTTTGCCGCTTGCCTGCGGGCCGGGCTGTCCACCCAGCAGGCGGCCAGCGCCCTGGCCCGGGTAGGCCAACTATCCGAGCGCTGGGGCGAGGTGGCCGCGCTGCTCGCGGTGGGGGCCCGGGGGCAGCGGGCCTGGGGGCGGCTGGGCATCGATGAGCTCGCCCACCTCGTGGTCATGTCGGGGCAGTCCGGCGCGGCGATCGCGCAGGGCTGTGAGCGCATCAGCCACACGCTGCGGGTTTATGCGCAGTCCCAGGCGACCGCGGCGGTGGAGCGGGCCGGCGTCTTCGTCGCCCTGCCGCTGGCCGTGTGCTTCCTGCCCGCCTTTGTGGTGCTGGGCTTGGTGCCGGTGGTGATAAGCCTCGGCGCGCAGCTGCTCTAACCGGGCAGCTCCAGCTTGTTCCTGTTCGCACGACTATTCATGCATCCATCCATATCCATCCGTACCCATCAATTCAGACCAGAACACGAAAGGGAAGTTCCATGAAAATTGCCACCTACCTGCGCAAGAAGGCCTCGGCCCTAGGTAACGAGGACGGGATGTCGACTATCGAATACGCCATGGGGAGCTTGGGGGCCGCGGCCCTGGCGGCGGTGCTCTACATGGTCATCAACAGCGGCGGGGTCTCCGACGCCATCGAGGGCATCATCACCGACGCCCTCTCGAACACCCCGGGCTAGACCATGCGCGATGATTCCGGTTCCGTCAGTATTGAGGCCGCCCTCGCCTTGTCCAGCCTGGTCATCGTGGCCGCAGCCATCCTGGGCGGTATCGCGACGCTGGCCGCGCACCTTTCTGCCGTCGATACCGCCGGCGCGGCTGCCCGCGCCCACGCCATCGGGGTGGACTACGTCCCGCCCCGGGGAGATATCGAGGTCGCGGTCAACGAGTCGGGCGGGCTGGTCACGGCCGAGGCCCGCGTGCCGGCGGTGCTGGGCACGATGAGCCACACCGCGGTCTTCCCGGCGGAGGTCTCCGGTGGATAGCCCGGCGCCAGCCCGCCGGCGGGTGGGCGCGCTCGCCCGGCAGGAGGATGGCTACGCCACCGTGACCGCGGCCGGAATCATCGTGGCCTTAGCCAGCGTCCTGCTGGCCGTGGCGGGGATCGCCGCGCACGTCGTCGCCCGCCACGAGGCCCAGGTGGCCGCGGATCTCGCCGCGGTGGCCGGGGCCTACGCCCTGGCCACCGGCCAGGACGCCTGCCCGGCGGCCCGGCGCACGGCCGAGCACAACGCCGCCCGCCTGGACACGTGCACCGTTTCCGGCCGCGACGTCGTGGTTGGCGCGTCGGTGCGCTGGCGCGGCGCCCAGGCCAAGGCCGGGCCCGCCTAGCCCGCGCAGATTAATCCAGTAACACCCCGAACAAGTATCACTCCGACCCAGCCGTGGAGCCCTGCGTCATCGTGACCAGGGCTCCCAGCAGTTTCAGGGCCCCGGCCTTGTCTAGGGGGTTGTTGCCGTTGCCGCACTTGGGCGACTGCACGCACGACGGGCAGCCCGACTCGCAGCCGCAGGAGCGCACGGCGGTGAAGGTGGCCTCAATCCACTCCGGGAAGCGGTTAAAGCCCTCGTCGGCGAAGCCGGCCCCGCCGGGGTGGCCATCGTAGACGAAGACGGTGGGCAGCTGGGTATCCAGGTGGCGCGCCGTCGAGACCCCGCCGATATCCCAGCGATCGCAGGTGGCCAGCAGCGGCAGCAGCCCGATGGCGGCGTGCTCGGCGGCATGCAGGGTGCCCGGGATATCGGCCGCCGTGACGCCCAGTTTGTCCAACACTAGCGGGTCGATGGTATAAGCCACGGCGCGGGTGCGCAGGCTCTGCTCCGGCATCTCCAGCGGCACCTCCTCGCCCACGGTGCCGTCCGGCAGGCGCACCACGTACCCGGTGACCTGGTTGGTGACCTCGACCTCCACGTTAGCCACCCACAGGCCGGGCGAGTAGTTGATGAGCTCGTCCTCCTCGGCCGCGGACAGGATCCGGATGTCGGTGGTGGAGTGGGCCTGCGTGGAATAGTCCGGCACGTCGGGGCGCGCCAGGGCCACGTAGTCGTCTAGGTCGAGGTCCTCGATGACGAAGGTCTCGCCCTGGTGCAGGTAGACCGCGCCGGGGTGGACCTGGGCGGCGGCCCGGGCGGCATCGACGGTGCCCAGCAGGCGCCCGTCCGAGGCGTCGACGATCATGACCTCCTGGCCCGCGCCGCCGCGCAGGGAGACCTGCCCGTGGGCGGTCTCGGGGCGTAGCTGACCGTCCAGCAGCGGGGTGGGGAACCAGCCGCGGGCCCGCTTCTTGATGAGCCCGTCGCGGGCCAGCGCCTCGACGACGGCGGGGGCGAAGGCGGCCTCGGCATCGCTGAGCGGTAGCTCCACGGCCGCGCAGTAGAGGTGGCCGTAGAGCAGGTAGGGGTTGCGCGGGTTGAACACGCTGGCCTCGACGTCGCGCTCCAGCAGGGTGGCCGGGTGGTGGACCAGGTAGGTGTCCATCGGCTCGTCGCGGGCGATAAGCACCACCAGGGAACCCTGGCCGCGCCGCCCGGCCCGGCCGGCCTGCTGCCAGAAGCTGGCGACGGTGCCGGGAAAACCGGCCGTGACCACCGCGTCCAGGGTGCCGACGTCGATGCCGAGTTCCAGCGCCGAGGTCGTGGCCACCCCCAGCAGGCTCCCGTCGTCGAGGCCGGCCTCCAGGGCGCGGCGGTCCTCGGCCAGGTAGCCGGCCCGGTAGGAGGCGATGCGCCGGGCGAAGTCTGCCCGGCCCAGGCGGCCCGACAGCTCCTCCTGGCAGAGCATGGAGACCAGCTCCGCGGCGCGTCGGGAGCGCACGAAGGTCAGGGTGCGCGCGCCCTCGGCCACCAGGGCCGCCATGATGTCGGCGGCCTCGGAGGCGGCGGCGCGGCGCGTGTTCTCGTCGAGGAAGCCGGGCTCCCACAGCATGATGGTCCGCGCCCCGGTCGGCGCCCCGTCGGCGGTCACCGCCTGCGCCGGCCGCCCGGTGAGCCGCTCCAGGTGGTGGGCCGGATCCCGCATGGTGGCCGAGGCGGCGATGATGGTGGGACTGGCCCCGTAGTGGCGGCACAGGCGCAGCAGGCGGCGCAGCACCAGGGCGATATTGGCCCCAAAGACCCCGCGGTAGGAGTGGCACTCGTCGATGACGATGAACTCCAGGTGCCGCAGAAAGCGCGCCCAGCGCTGGTGGGCGGCCAAAAGCGACACGTGCACTATGTCCGGGGTCGAGAAGATGAACCGGGAATTGTCCCGGATGCCGGCGCGGGCCTCGGCCGGGGTGTCGCCGTCGTAAGGGGCAGGGTTGGCCCAGCCGGCTAGGCGCGCGGCGGCCAGCAGCTGATCCGATCCCAGCGCCTTGGTAGGCGTCAGGTACAGCGCGCAGGCCGTCGGGCTGGCCGCCAGCCGGGTCAGGATGGGCAGCTGGTAGCCCAGCGACTTGCCGGAAGAGGTGCCGGTGGCCACCACCACGTCGTGGCCCGCCCACGCCGCCTGAGCCGTGGCGGCCTGGTGGCTGTAGAGCTTGCCGATGCCGGCATCGACAAGCACTTCCTTCAGCTGCGGGTCCACCCAGCCGGGCCAGTCCGCGTACTCAGCCGGGCGGGGCGGCAGCGTGGTCAGGTGGGTGCACTCGGACTCCGGGAAGCGGCGGGTGAGGATGTCCGCGAGCTCCGTGCCCAGCGGGTTCGGGGACTCAGCTACCATCGCGTATACCCCTTTCTGGGTGGAAAAATACCAAGAATTTTAGTCAATAAAGCCTCCCAAGACTATCGCGCGGCGACAAAACGTGTCACACTTACCAGTGGTCGAAGATTTCTTAGCGCAGTGTTTAGATTTAGGTGCTCGTGAAAGATTTTGGAAAACGCGGGCACTTTCTGGCTTAACCAGCCGAGAGGTTCGACGCCTCGACCACTTTTTGAAAATGTTCAACACATCCCTACACACGCCGAAAGAGGTACATAATGGCACAGGGAACCGTCAAGTGGTTTAACGCTGAAAAGGGCTACGGCTTCATCGCTCCGGAGGATGGATCCGCAGACGTCTTCGTGCACTACTCCGAGATCCAGGGCGGCGGCTTCCGCACCCTGGAGGAGAACCAGAAGGTCTCCTTCGAGGTCGGCGAAGGCGCCAAGGGCCCGCAGGCCCAGGGCGTTACCGTCATCTCCTAAGGCACTAAGCCGCACGCTTTCGCCCTCGCTACCTGGTATTCAAGGTGTGGGGCGAAAGCTTTTTTCATGCGCCGGGCAGGGGAGAGTCAGGGGGTCTCCGCGTAGCCGTTGCGGGTGTCCTTCCAGTCCAAGATCCGGTTTTGTAGCCACTGGATGGCGAAACCGATGACCACCGCGGCCACGATGCTGACCAGCATGGCCGCCAGGGGAGAATCCGAAAAGGCCATGCCGCCCAGGTAGCCGATGGCTAGGGCCTGGAAGGCCCAGATGGCCACGCCGATGCTGTCGAAGAAGAAAAACAGCGGCCACGGGTAGCGCACCGATCCCAGCAGGATGGTCATGAACAGGCGCGCCGAGGGGATGAAGCGGGCGATGATGATGGCGGCCCCGCCGCTGCGCCGCATGTGGCGCTTGACCCACAGTAGGCCCTCGTAGGCCTTGGACCCGCGGCGCAGACGCTGCAGGTAGGGCATAAAGCGGGTGCCCAGCAAGAAACACAAGTTATCGCCCAGGATGGCGGCGAACAGGGCCGTGAAAAACATCACGCTCACGGACGGGACCCCTTGGCTGCCGGCCCAGGCCCCCACCAGGTTCAGGGGGATTTCAGACGGCAGAACGGGAAAGAAGCAGTCGAGGAAGATGAGGCAGCCGATGACCGGGTAGACCCAGTCGGTGGCCATAATCGACTCGATGACCTGCAGGATTGAGTCCACCATGAGGCAGGCCACCTCCTTTTTGCTGTCGGGCTGCGCGCAGTGGCGTGACAAGGGTCAGCGCTCGGCAGAGTCCGCGGTTAACAAGTTCAATAGTGCAGGATACACCCACCACCGGCCAACGCTATACCCCATGGGGTACGCCCCTGTTGGGGCGGTAAATGTTGGTTTCGGGGCTAGACAAGTGATAAACAGTTCGGAAGTGGCCCCATTGAATACTGTATTACTGTGTAGCCGGTTTTGGCTCTGTGTAGGCTAGGGGCAACTTGGCCTTGCCTGGGTGCGGCGCGCGAAAGCTCGGAAGCTAAAAACGTGCGGCGCGCCGGGCGGGGCGGACAGCGTAAGTCTCGTGTGAGAAAGCCTCGAAAGGGATGAAGTCGAAGTGGCAGAAGCTTCCGACACGTCGGGCAAGACCCTGGTCATCGTAGAGTCGGCGACCAAGGCGAAAAAGATCCAGCCGTATTTGGGCGACGACTACATAGTCGAAGCCTCGGTTGGCCACATCCGGGATCTTCCCCGCGGGGCGACAGACGTACCGGCGAAATTCAAGAAGGAGTCCTGGGCGCGCTTGGGTGTGAACCCGGAGGACGACTTCACGCCGCTGTACGTGATCAGCGCTGACAAGAAGAAAAAGGTCGCGGACCTCAAAGCCAAGCTGAAGCAGTGCGATCAGCTCTTCCTCGCAACAGACCCCGACCGCGAGGGCGAGGCCATCGCCTGGCACCTGCTCGAGGTGCTCAAGCCCAAGGTGCCGGTGCGTCGCATGGTCTTCAACGAAATCACCAAGTCTGCCATCCTGGAGGCGGCCGAAAACACTCGTGAGCTGGACGAGAACCTCATCGATGCCCAGGAGACCCGACGCATTCTGGACCGCCTTTACGGCTACGAGGTCTCCCCGGTGCTGTGGAAGAAGGTCATGCCGCGCCTGTCGGCCGGCCGCGTGCAGTCGGTGGCCACCCGCGTCATCGTCGAGCGCGAGCGCGAGCGCATGGCGTTCATCGCCGCCGACTACTGGGACCTAGCCGCCGACCTGGACACCGGTAACACCGGATCCGAGGAGCCGCGGACCTTCTCCGCCCGCCTGGCGGCCGTCGATGGCCAGCGTGTGGCCGTCGGCCGCGACTTCGACGACCGCGGGCGCGTCAAGAACGACGACGTCGTGGTGCTAGGCCAGGAGCAGGCCGAGGCCCTAGCTGACGGGCTGAACGGCCAGTCGGTGAGCGTGGCCAGCGTGGAGCACAAGCCCTATACCCGCAAGCCCTACCCGCCGTTTATGACCTCGACCCTGCAGCAGGAGGCGGGCCGGCGCCTGCACTTTACCTCGGAGCGCACCATGCGCATTGCGCAGCGCCTCTACGAAAACGGTCACATCACCTATATGCGTACCGACTCCACCTCGCTGTCCAAGCAGGGGCTGGCTGCGGCCCGTAACGCCGCGACCAGTATCTACGGCCAGGAGTACGTCGCCAGCTCCCCGCGCGTTTACGACCGCAAGGTCAAAAACTCCCAGGAGGCCCACGAGGCCATCCGCCCGGCTGGCGAGTCCTTCGCCACCCCGGGGCAGCTGTCCGGCCAGCTGGACGCTGAGGAGTTCCGCCTTTACGACCTCATCTGGAAGCGCACCGTCGCCTGCCAGATGGAGGACGCCAAGGGAACCTCCATGAAGGTCACGGTGGCCGGCACGGCCGCCACCGGCAACGAGGTGGACTTCACCGCTACCGGCCGCACGATCACCTTCCCCGGCTTCCTGAAGGCCTACGAGGACCCGAGCAACCCGGGCAAGAGCGGCAAGAATGACAAGGACGACGCCAGCAAGCGCCTGCCCCAGCTGCGCGAGGGGCAGGGCCTGACCATCGCCGATCTCAAAGCCGAGGGGCACTCGACCAACCCGCCGGCTCGCTACACCGAGGCCAGCCTGGTCAAGAAGATGGAAGACCTGGGCATCGGCCGCCCGTCGACGTACGCGTCCATCATCAAGACCATCCAGGACCGCGGCTACGTGGTCTCCCGCGGCAACGCCCTGGTGCCCAGCTGGGTGGCGTTTGCGGTCACTGGGCTGCTGGAGAACAACTTCACCGAGCTGGTGGACTACGACTTCACCTCCTCGATGGAGGACGAGCTGGACGCCATCGCGGCCGGCAACCAAGACCGCACCCAGTGGCTGAAGGATTTCTACTTCGGCAACGCGCAGGTGGGCCAGCAGAAGGCGGCATCGGTGGCGCGCCACGGCGGCCTGAAGTCGCTCATCGACGTCAACCTGGAGCAGATCGATGCCCGCCAGGTCAACTCCCTGAAGCTGTACACTGACTCCGAGGGTCGGGGCGTGGTGGTCCGCGTGGGTCGCTACGGCCCGTACATCGAGCGCGTCATCGGCCGCGACTCCGAGACCGGGGAGCCGGTCTACCAGCGCGCCAACCTTTCGGAGACCACCACCCCGGACGAGCTGACCGAGCAGCTGGCCGAGAAGTTGTTCGCCACCCCGCAGGGCGGCCGCGAGCTGGGCGAGAATCCGGCCAACGGCCGCACGGTGGTGGCGAAGGAGGGCCGCTTCGGCCCGTACGTGACCGAGGTGGTCCGCGACGACGAGCGTGCCACCGCGGAGGCGGAGGCCGAGGAGGTCGTGGCCAAGGAGCGCGCCGAGGAGGACGCGCAGCGTGCGGCCGAGGGCAAGCGCGCCAAGAACTGGGAGACCAAGACCGCGGCCAAGCAGAAGGAAAAGCGGGTCGCCCAGTACATCGATGAGAAGCTGAAGCCGGGCACGGCCTCGCTGTTTAGCTCGATGGAGCCGTCCGAGGTCACCCTGGACGAGGCCCTCAGGCTGCTCTCCCTGCCCCGCGAGGTGGGCGTGGACCCGTCCGACGGGGAGGTCATCACGGCCCAGAACGGCCGCTACGGCCCGTACCTGAAGAAGGGGACGGACTCTAGGTCGCTGGCCAACGAGGAGCAGATCTTCAGCATCACCCTGGACGAGGCCCGCCGCATCTACGCGGAGCCGAAGCGCCGGGGCCGCCAGGCCGCGCAGCCGCCGCTGAAGCAGCTGGGCGACAACGATGTCTCCGGCAAACCGATGACGGTCAAGGACGGCCGCTTCGGCCCCTACGTCACCGACGGGACCACCAACGCCTCCCTGCGCAAGGGCGATAAGCCCGAGGCCATGACCGACGCGCGCGCCAACGAGCTGCTCTCGGAGCGCCGCGCCAAGGAGGCCGCCAACGGCGGCTCCAAAGCCAGCAAGAAGTCGACTAAAAAGTCGACGAAAAAGACGGCCAAAAAGTCCACGAAGAAGGCGGGCAAGAAGTCGACGAAGAAGACAGCCAAGAAGCCGTCGCCGGGCACTAAGAACGTGGTGAAGGCGGGTTCGCGCCGGACGAAGTAGGAGCGTTGGCCGCGTCAGATGTGCCGGGCGCCTGCGGCGTGCGGTACTTGGCCGGCAGCTCGGCCCGCCGGGTCGGCCCGTAGGCCAGGCGCCGGTGGGCCCATTCCAGCGGGCCGGGGGCGCCCAGCGCCTCCATGAGGCAGGCCAGCACCACGGTGATGGCCCAGGTGACAAAGGCCAGGCCCAGCATTTGGGCGGCGCTAAAGTCGGCGCCGATACCGGCGGTAAACGGGAAGACTAGGGCCAGCAGGATGACGGACTGCAGGACGTAGCCGCTCATCGAGCGCTTGCCCAGGGCGCTGAACGGCCACAGCCACCACGGCATCGCCGAGCCGGCGGTCACGGCCTTTTGCACCGGGTTGAGCACGAGCGCGACCGCGGCGAGGATGCCCGGCCCGCTCAGGATGCCGACGGTGAAGTTGAGGGCCGCGAAGACCGGGGTGAGGTTGTCGGGCAGCACCCCGATGGCGCACAGCCCCCAGGGCAGGCCGATGAGCGCAACGACGGCGGCGGCGATGCCGGTCCAGGCCAGCAGGGTGCCGCGGTGGCCGTCGACGTCGGCGAGCACGCCCCGGCGGGCCCAGACGAAGCCGACCAGCATCACCGGCAGGTACATCAGCATAAACAGCGGGGATCCGGCCAGCTGGCCCAGCATCACGATGAAGTTCTCGCCCAGCATGCCGAGGAAGGTCTCGGGCGGCTCGGTGGTGCCCGCGCTGAGGGGATCGGCGCCGGCAAAATCGTCGCGCAACCAGGCCACCAGGGCGGCGATCGCTGCCCCGGCGACGCTGACCATCCCGAGCAGGCTGTAGGCGATGCGCAGCAGGGCCTTGTCGGTCAGGGACAGTAGGCAGGCGATGAGGACGCCGCACAGGCCGTAGAACATCATGATGTCGCCGCTGAAGAGGAAGATGCCGTGGGCCAGCCCGAAGGCGGCCAAGAGGCCGTAGCGCTTGGCGATAACAGCCCGGGTGGCTGGCAGCGGGAAGGTGCGGCGCCACAGGCTCATGGTGATAAGGCCTACCCCGAAGCCCAGCAGGGTGGAAAACATCGGCAGCCCGCGGTCGTGGGCGAACATTGCGGAAAACAGCGCCGCGGCCTTATCGGCCGTGCTGTCGCCGGCGATGCCGCCGAACATCCCCGCCGGCCCGGTCCCGTGGGCCAGCCAGGCCGTGGACATGTTAGCGATACAGATTCCCAGCAGGGCCAGCCCGCGGGCGATATCGGGCACGACCATGCGGGGCCTATGAGTCGGTTGAGTCATGCCTAATAAGATAACCTAACGCCCCCGGCCGCGCAGGCAACGCCGGCCGGCACTGTTGCCCCCGGCCGGCGTTGTGGTCCGCTGTTACTGCTCGGCGCGGTCGGCCAGGGTGGCGCGGATGGGCCGGGCCAGCTGGGTCATGCGGCGGCGCCCCCGCAGCTCGATGGACTTCATGAAGGTCCAGCGGGCCTGCTCCGCCTCGTTGGCGGTGCGCAGAGTCGAGGCATTGGTCAGCACGCGGCCCGGGGTGTCCTTGGCCAGCTCGGTCAGGCGGGCGGCCTCGTTGACGGCGTCGCCGATGACGGTGTACTCGAAGCGATCGGCGCCGCCGATGTGGCCGGCCACCACGTGCCCGGCGGCCACCCCGATGCCGGCCTGCAGCTCCAGGTTGCGCAGCTCCTGGCGCAGCTCGCGGGCCGCCTGCAGGGCCATCGAGGTCGAGTCGTTGACGTTGATGGGGGCGCCGAAGACCGCCAGGGCCGCGTCGCCCTGGAACTTGTTGATGATGCCGTGGTTGTTGTGCACCACCGTTACGACGTGCTCGAAGAACTTGTTGAGCTCCTCGACGACCTTCTCCGGGGTGTGGTTGACCGCGAAGGTGGTCGACCCGATGACGTCGATGAACAGCACGGCGACCTTGCGGTCCTCGCCGCCTAGCTCCGGGCTTTCCTCCAGGGCGCGCTGGGCGACCTCGGTGCCGACGTACTGGCCGAAGATGTCGCGCACCCGCTGGCGCTCGCGCAGGCCCTTCATCATCTCGTTAAAGCCGGCCTGCAGCACGCCCAGCTCGGATCCGTCGTAGATGTCTACCTCGACGTTTTGCTCGCCGCGGCGCACCCGGTTGATGGCATCCTGGAGCTCCAGGATGGGATCGACTACGCTCATGATGGCGAAGGAGGTGCCGATGAAACCGGTGCCCATCGCCGTGATCGCCAGGACCAGGATGGCGGGGATGAGGTCGTCGGCATCGGAAGTGAAAAAGCCGGAGCGCTGCCCCAGCAGGAGCAGGACGATGCCCAGCATGGGCACGCCCGCCGTCATTGCCCAGGAGGCGGTCAGGCGGGTCTTGATGGGCGGCTCCAGGGAGGAGTCCTCGAAGCGGCGGGCCAGGGCGTTGGCGGCGACGGGGCGGACCAGGCGCTCGGCCTGCAGGTAGGTCAGCAGGACCACGACCATGCCGGCCAGGATGGTGGACAGCCCCACCACCAGGCCCAGGCGGCCGTCGACGGAACCGGTCAGAATCACCGAGATGACGATGCCGATGGCCCAGACCACGGCCGCCACCCCGGCCTGGTAGACGGGGATGCGCAGCACCAGGTTGCGCACCATGTTCGGATCGTGCGCGTCCGGGTTGCGCTGCCAGTCCAGTACCGGCCTAAACAGCAGGAGGGTCACGGCGATGCCGACGATGACCGCGAAGCCCACGTAGAGCACGCCGATCCAGGCCAGGCCCGGTACGCTCTCTTTGAATTCGGCGATCTCCGGCATAGGCAGGAATACCGCGACGAACATCATGATGGCCACGGCCCCGATGATGTTGGCCCCGAGGACGACGGCGGCATAGATCGGCCACTGGGTCTCCAGCAGCCATCGCAGTCTCCGCACAGTAGAGCTCATGTCTTAATACTCTAACCGCTCGCCGCCGCACTGTGGGTTAGTAGGATGGGGCGAGTGAGTACTCCAGATGTGGCACAGCGGTTGGCCGACACCCCCGCGGTCCGAGACACCATCCTCCGGGCGGCGGCCGGGGCCCGGGGCTTAAGCGGTGCAGACCCCCGCGCGATGAGTCATTCCTGGCTGTTCACGGGCCCGCCCGGGGCCGGCCGTTCCCAGGCGGCGCTCGCCTTCGCCGCGGCGCTGATGTGCGAACGCCGCGACGCGCTTGGCTGCGGGGAGTGCGCGTCCTGCCGGGGCATCCTCGAGGAGGGCCGGCACACCGACTTGGTCTACCTGCGCCCCCAGGAGCTATCGATCGCGGTGGACACGGTCCGCGACATCATCGGCCAGGCGGCCTCGCGCCCGACGGTGGCGCGCTGGCGGGTCATCATCTTCGAAAACGCCGACCGGCTCACCGACGGGGCGGCCAACGCCCTGCTCAAGACGGTCGAGGAGCCCACGGCCAGCACGGTCATCGTGATGCTGGCCCCCTCGGCGGACCCGGAGGACTTCTCGCAAACCCTGCGGTCTCGCTGCCGGCACCTCTACATCCCGGCGCCGTCGACGGAGGCTATTGTGAGCCAGCTGGTGGCCGAAGGCGCCGGCGAGTCCGATGCCCGGCTGGCCGCCGTGACTTCCCTGCGGCACGTGGGCCGGGCCCGGCGCCTGGTCACCGATCCCACGGTCCAGCGGCGCCGCGCCCAGTCCATCAACCTGGCCGAGGAGGTCTTCCAGGGCGCCCAGGGCTTTCAGGCGGCCGGCGCTTTAATCAAGGCCATCGAGAAGGAATCCAAGGAGGCCGGCGCGGAGGTCGACGAGAGGGAAAAGGCCGACCTGGAAAAGGCCTACGGGGCAGGCGGCAAGGGCAGGGGGGCGGCCAAGGCCCAGCGCGACGTGCGATCGGCGGTCAAGGATCTGGAAAAGATCCAGAAGAAGCGGGCCACCCGCCGGGTGCGGGACCTGCTGGACCTGGCGCTGGTGGATCTGGCCGGCATCTACCGCGACGCGCTCATGCTGCGGGTGGGCGCCGACGTGGGGATGACCCACCCGGACTTTTCCGGCCTGGCCCAGGAGCTGGCCCAGCGCGTCGGCGAAGAGGGGCTGGTCGCCTGCCAGGAGGCGATCGTGACCTGCCGCAACCACATCGCCGTCAACGTCGCCCCCGGCACCGCCTTCGACGGGCTGGTCGGCCGCCTGCGGCGCGCCTGCGGGGCCTGATCCTCGACCTGATTTCTCGATTGGCTACCGGCTAGGTTAAACTTTGCGGTGCTGCACGGTACTACTTTAGTACCGGCTGGTTTTAGCATCAGCAGCAGGCCGCTTTAGCTCAGTCGGTAGAGCGTTTCACTCGTAATGAAAAGGTCGCGAGTTCGATTCTCGCAAGCGGCTCTCGTGAAACGACCCGCCACCTTCCTGGGTTTCCCAAGAGGCCGGCGGGTTTTCGCATGCGGCGGGCCCTGCCTAGCCCTAACTAGCGCGGTAGCTGGCGGGGCACGACTTTGCCGGTGGCGTTGCGCGGCAGCAGGTCCAGGAAGTGGACGTCGCGGGGCACGGAGTGATCGGCCAGGTTGGCGCGCACGAACTCGCGGATCTTGTCGGCGGTCAGTTCTTTGCCGGCGGGGGAGTCCTCCGGCACCACCCAGACGGCCACGCGGGCGAAGGTCTCCGGATCGTCGACGCCGGCGGAATGCAGCTCGCGGATGCCGTCCATGGTCTCGAGGACCTCGGTGACGGACTGGGGGTGGACGTTCTCGCCGCCTACGATGATCATATCGTCGGCGCGGCCGACCACGTGCAGGTTGCCGTCGGCATCGATGCGCCCCAAGTCCCCGATGGAGATGAGCCCCTGGGCCCGCTTGGACTGGATGGTGGGGTTGGTGTAGCCGATCAGGGCGGTCGAGTTGGTCAGGTAGATTTCGCCCACCTCGCCGCGGGGGACCTCGTGGCCGTCGCGGTCCAGGATGCGCAGGCGGGTGCCGGAGGCGACCTGGCCGCCGATGGTGGGATCGGCGGCGATCTGTTCGGCGGTGGCGGTGGCGGCTAGGGCCAGCTCGGTGGAACCGTAGATGTTGCACAGGATGGGTCCGAAGCGGTCGATGGTCCGCTGCACGATGGACGGGCTCAGGGCGTGCCCGGAGGAGGCGATGAAGCGCAGCGAGGAAGCATCGTAAGCGCCGTCGGGGTCGGCCTCGACCATGCGCAGGTAGAACACGGGGGAGGACAGTAGCCCGTCGAGGCGGTAGCGCTGGATGTCGCGCAGGCAGGCGACCGGATCGAAGACGCGGCGGGTGACGATGGTGTTGCGGGCGGCCAGCGCGATGTTCAGGCAGCCCCAGCCCCAGGTGTGGAAGATGGAGGCGGTCAGCTGGACGCGCTGATCGGCGCGCCAGGGCATGGTCGACATGATGGAGGCCACCACCACCGGTAGGGTGGGCTCGTTGCGGATGATGCCCTTCGGGATACCCGTGGTGCCCGAGGACATCAGCACGATGTGGCCGTGGCGCGGCAGGACGGGCAGGCGTAGGTGATCGACGCGCTCCGGGTGGCGGACGATGTCGGCCAGGCGCGGCCAGCGCCCCGCCTTGTCCGCCTGCCCCGACTCGTGGGCGATGATGACGTGGGTGGTCTCATTGACGCCGGCGGGCAGGCGATCGACGAATTCGTCGTCCATGACCAGGACGTTGATGCGGTTCTCGGCGATGACCCCGGCCAGCTGCTCGGCCGAGGATCCGATGTTGAGCAGGAAGATGCTGCCACCGGCCAGACCCTTCGCGCCCAGCGGGATGATGATGCCGCGCCCGTTGCGGGCCATCACCCCCAGGCGGATCTCGTCCAGGTTGAGCGAGAGTAGGTGGCGGGCGAAGGTGCGGGCCTGGTCGCGCAGCTGGCGGTAGGTCAGGGTGCCGTCGTCGTCGATGAGCGCCAGCCGGTCGGGGCAGGCGCGGGCGCCCTGCTCGAGCTCGCGGGCCGTGGTGAAGCGGTAGCGGGCCAGGATTCCCGGGGTGGCCGCGGCGGCGCGCACCCCTCCGGCGGGGCTAACGATGCCGGTGCGCACCAGGCTGGCAGCCAGCCGCGCGAGCGCCCGGGAATGGAAGGACAGGGAGTTGGCCGCCGAGGACAAAGACATAAAAACCAATCTAAAAGCTACGGGTCTAAAAGCTACGGGGTGACATCCGGTATATCGCCGCGGGGGTGGCCCGGCGCTACCCACTGGTAATGCCGGGGGCGTGTGAAGCGATTGATAAGTACCGGTCGTTGTGGCTGTCAATATAGTGTACTTTTGTGGGGGAATGTAGCGGAGAAAGGAAGCTCGTGTCTGTCGAACTACTGAAAAAGCCTGTTCTAGCCTTTTTTGTTTCTGTCTTTACTTTGTTGGCGGGTCTGCTGGCCGCCCCCGCCCCGCAGGCCCAGGCCGCTGAGCGCAACCTGGTCGCCTTCGGTGACTCGGTGCTGGCGGATCCGGACATGGGGATCTACCTGCGCGACCGCATCGGCGGCGCCTTTGACCAGCGCCCGCTGGGGGTTGACTGCCCGAAGGGCAACAACTACGCGGCCCGCACCGGCGCCAAGCTGGGCCTGCCGGTGCGTGACTTCTCCTGCTCCGGGGCGGCCTCCATGTCCCCGGGCCCGCAGATTTCCGCGCAGATCGACACCGCCATCGCCCGCGGGGCGCTGAACCCGTCGACGGCGCGCGTCGTCTACGCCACCGGCTTCAACGACACTTACAACAACGCGAACCTGAACCAGACCCAGGTCCGGGACAAGTTCGTCCGCTTCAACCGCCCGCTCATCGACCGCATCCGCGCCGCCGCTCCCAACGCCCGCATCCAGATCGTGGGTTACCCGACCATCGGCGACGGGATCCACTACTGCCTGATCCACGCCGGTTCCTCCTGGGACCGCACCCCGCTGCCGCAGGTCGCCGACTTTGAGAACAAGGCCCAGTGGATGCAGGTCGACCTGGCCCGCGCGACCGGCACCGAGTTCATCGACATGAAGCCGTCCACCCGCGGCGCCGGCATGTGCGGATCGGACGGCAACCGCAAGTGGGCCGGCCTGGTGGACTTCAACGCGGGCGGCGGCAACCTGCCGCTGCACGTCAACGCCCGCGGCCACGAGCACATCGCGAACGTGTTGGCGGCGTCGTAGTCGCGCCCAAGTTCTCTGCTCCCGTTCTTCTGCGGCAGTTCTTCTGTGGTCGTTCCCAGGAGGACGAACGGGCTCTTAAACCCCTGGTTGCCACGGTAATCGGGGGTTGTTTTCATTAGCTGCCGGGTAATGAAAACATGGGTAGGCTCGCGGGTATGAGCGAGAAGAATGAACAGATTGTATCTGGTGTAATCGCCCCTTCTCAGGGCTCGGAAGTCGAGAAGGTCAACATTGTCATTCCGGCCCCGGGCCCGAATGACGTTGTCGTCAAGATCCAGGCCTGCGGCGTCTGCCACACGGACCTGGCCTACCGCAACGGCGACATCGAAGACGCCTACCCCTTCCTGCTGGGGCACGAGGCGGCCGGCATCGTCGAGACGGTCGGCGAGGACGTCACCCACGTCGCCGAGGGCGACTTCGTGGTCCTGAATTGGCGCGCCGTGTGCGGCGAGTGCCGGGCCTGCAAGAAGGGCGAGCCGAAGTACTGCTTCGACACCTTCAATGCCTCCCGGGCCATGACCCTGGAGGACGGCACCGAGCTGACCCCGGCCCTGGGCATCGGCGCCTTCGCCGAGAAGACCCTAGTTCACGAAGGCCAGTGCACTAAGGTTGACCCGGACGAGGATCCGGCCGCCGCCGGCCTGCTGGGCTGCGGCATCATGGCCGGCCTCGGCGCGGCCGTTAATACCGGCGAGGTCCAGCTGGGCGAGTCGGTCGCCGTCTTCGGCTGCGGCGGCGTGGGCACCGCGGCGGTGGCCGGCGCCAAGCTGGCCGGGGCCGCCAAGATCATTGCGGTCGACCTGGACCAGTCCAAGCTGGACGTGGCCCGCGAATTCGGTGCCACCGACACCATCTGCTCCGCCGGCATGGAGGAGCAGGAGGTCATCGACGCCGTCCGCGAGCTCACTGAGGGCTTTGGCGTCGACGTGGCTATCGATGCCGTGGGCATCCAGCCCACCTGGCGCCAGGCCTTCTACTCCCGCGATCACGCCGGCCGCCTGGTCATGGTGGGCGTGCCCAACCTGACCGACCACGTCGACGTGCCGGCCATCGATCTCTACGGCCGGGGCGGGTCCATCCACCCGGCCTGGTACGGCGACTGCCTGCCGGAGCGCGACTTCCCGGCCTACGTCTCGCTGCACCGCAACGGCCAGTTCCCCCTGGACAAGTTCGTCTCCGAGCGGATCGCCCTGGACGACGTCGAGCGCGCCTTCGGCACCATGCAGGAGGGCAAGGTCCTGCGTTCGGTCGTCGAGCTGTAACCAAGGAGGCTAAACACATGCGGATTGAAAACCTGGTGACTTCCGGCAAGTTCTGCCTCGACGGCGGCTGCTGGGACGTCGACAACAACGTCTACGTGCTGTCGGTCGGCGACGCCGTCGTGGTGGTCGACCCCTCCCATGATCTGGACGCGATTGCCGACCAGGTCGGCGACCGCGCGGTGCGCGCCATCCTGCTCACCCACGCCCACAACGACCACTGCGAGCTGGCCCCGCGGGCGGCCCGCCGCTTCAACGCCCCGGTCTACCTGCACCCGAACGACGACGTGCTGTGGCAGGAGTCGAACGGCAACGCCCCCTACCTCCACCTCTACGACGGGCAGCGCTTCCTGCTCGAGGGCGAGGAGATCCGGGTGCTGCACACGCCGGGTCATTCCCCGGGCTGCGTGGTGCTCTACCTGCCGGGCGAGGAGACCCTTTTGTCCGGCGACACCCTCTTCTCGGGTGGGCCGGGGGCCACGGGGCGCAAGTACTCCGACTTCGACGTCATCGTGGAGTCCCTGCGCGACGTCGTGTTCTTCCTGCCGGCCGAGACCCGGGTGCTGCCCGGGCACGGCGATGCCACCACGGTCGGGGCTGAGGCCGACCGCATCGACGAGTACGTGCGCCGCGGCTACTAAGGGCCGCTAGCTGCTTCGGGGAAGGCCGGGCTGGGATTTACCCGGCCGGGGCCGGGGTGCGGGCGGCCTTGATGCCCACCGCTGCGGCCGCTAGGCCGCTGACGGCGCAGGCCACCCACGCGTCGGGGACGTGGTCGGCCAGGCGTGCGACCCATTCCTGCGCGGCGAAGGCCTCCTCGGTGCCCACCGGGCTGGGCAGCAGGATCGTGCCGTGGGAGAAGATAAACAGCACCCCGATGCCCACGAACAGGGCCCCGGCCAGGACCGACAGCGAATTGGTGCGGATGGGCCCCAGCTGCAGGGGGGCGCCCGCGCAGCCAGGGCCGGCGGCCCAGATCGAAGCGATCCCAGGCGGCGGCCAGAACGAAGAGGGGGATGGTCATGCCGAGGTCGTAAGAGAGCATCGTTAGCGCCCCGTAGCCCAAGGAACCGCTGACGGCGGCCGTGGTGAGGACCGCGCCCAGCAGGGGCCCGGCGCAGAACCCGGCGAAGCCGTAGACACAGCCCAGCAGGAAAACGCTCACGTAGCCGTCGCCGCGGACCCGCTGGCTGAGCCTGCCCAGCCCCGGGATGGTGAAGCCGCCGCCCAGGGCGATAAAGATCCCGAGGACCACCATGGCGGCCCCGCCGGCGGTGATGACTGCCTCGCGGTGCTGGTTAAACAGGCCGCCGATGCCGCCCAGCCCCGTACCCACCGGCACCAGCACGGCCGCCAGCCCGCAGAAAAACACCCCGGTCCGGGCCACCAGCTGGGTCACCGACCGGAAGGCGTAGGCGAAAAAGGCCGGCAGCAGCAGCGCAGAGCACGGGCTCAGCAGGGACAGGACCCCGGCCAGGAGGGAACCGAGCAGGCCAATTTCCAACATGCGGTGCGACTTTCTCCTTCTTCCTATTTGAAGCGGATCTGTGCTGATCTAAGCGGATCTCAGCGGGTCTAAGCGCCCAGCGCGCTGCCGAGACCGAGCCCAAAGAAAAACCCGGTGCAGGCCAGCAGGGCGATAAACACCCAGATGAGCCAGTGGACCTTACGCATCCCGGGACAGCTCCTCCTCGATGACCTGGCGGAAGACGTCCTCGGGCTGGGCCCCGGAGACGAACTGGCTGCCCACCACGAAAGAGGGGGTGCCGGTGATGCCCAGGCTGGCCGCGTAATCGCGGGCGTCCTCGACGACCTGGGTGTAGGTGTCGTCGCCGGCCTCCTAGCGGAAGCGTTCGATGTCCTCGATGCCGGCTTCCTCGGCGAAGCGCACGTAGTCTTCCATGCCGAAGTTGGGGTGGCCGTCCACGTCGGCGCTGGCGGCGAAGGCCGCCTTCTGGAACTCCGCGAACTTGCCCTGGGCGGCCGCAGCCCGGCTGGCCTTCGCCCCGTCGATGGCGTGGGGGCCGTTGACCGGGAAGTCATTCCACTCGATGCGCACCAGGCCCTTATCGACGTAATCCGCGATGAGGGCGGGCGCGGTCTGGTTGTGGAAGCGGGAGCAGAAGGGGCACTCGAAGTCGAAGTACTCGGAGATGACCACGGGGGCATCAACGGCGCCGCGGGCGAAGGGATCGTTGTCGGCCCGGCGGTGAACCTTGTCGATGTCCTTGTTGGAGGAGATGGTGCCGGCAGGCCCGTACAGCTTGGGATCGCCGTTGGATTCGTCGAAGTTGGTGCCCGGGGCGGCCGGGGTGGCTGGGGCGGCCTGGGCCGACTCGCCTGATTGGCCGTCTGATTGGTCGCCTGTTGGCTGGCTGTGGCTGGCGGCCCCGCTACTGGCGGCATCGTCGGCGCCGTTGCTGTCGGCGACCAGGAAGCCGATGACGACGGCCAGCACCACGATGACGGCGGTGAGTACCCACACGACGGCGGGGACGTCGCGGAGGGCGGAGGGGCGCTTCTGTCCCACCACAGGTTGGTCGTACATTGAGCTATCGGGCACGGGGCCTCCTCCGTCTAGAGTCGTGGGCTGCAAGCATGACAAGATGCAGCGTGAATAAAAACCTGCGTCCCGGTCAGTCTAGCCCGGGCGGCGCGGTGCCGGGTCGTGCGGTGCGGCTAGTCCTCGGCCGCGGCGCGCAGGTAGGCCCCGTAGCCCGACTTGTCGAGGCCGACGGCCAGGCGCAGCAGCTGTTCCCGGTCGATGAAGCCCTCGCGGAAGGCGGCTACCTCGGGAGATCCCAGGACGGTGCCGGTGCGCTTCTGGATGACCTCGACGTAGGCGGAGGCCTCGCTCATCGAATCCACGGTGCCGGTGTCCAGCCATACGTCGCCGCGCCGCATGCGCTTGACCGAGAGCTCCCCGCGGCGTAGGTATTCCTCGTTGACGGCGGTGATTTCCAGCTCCCCGCGGGCCGAGGGCTGAATGGACCGGGCGATCTCGCAGACCTGGTTGTCGTAGAAGTACAGGCCGACGACGGCGTGGCTGGACTTCGGGTGATCCGGCTTCTCCTCGATGCTGATGGCCCGCCCGTCGGGGGCGAACTCGACCACGCCGTAGCGCTGGGGATCGGAGACCTCATAGGCGAAGATGACGCCCCCGTGCGGGGATCGGCATTCGGGCAGTGCGCTGCTGAAGCCGTGGCCGTCGAAGATGTTATCGCCCAAAACGAGGGCGACGTCGTCGCAGCCGATGAACTCCTCGCCGATAATGAAGGCCTGCGCCAGGCCCTCGGGGCGGGGCTGGACTGCGTAGGAGAGCATGAGGCCCAGCTGGGATCCGTCGCCTAACAGGCGCTGGAAGGAGGCGGAATCTTCCGGGGTGGTGATGATGAGGATCTCCCGGATGCCCGCCTGGATCAGGGTGGACAGCGGGTAGTAGACCATCGGCTTGTCGTAGATCGGCATGAGCTGCTTAGAGATCCCCTGGGTGATGGGGTAGAGCCGCGTGCCGGAACCGCCGGCCAGGATGATGCCTTTCATGCTTTAAAAGTCTAGCTTTCCGCTTCCCCGGCGGCCGGGTACAACGCCAGGTAGAGGGCCAGGGCGGCCCGCCAGTTCTGGGGCCGGAAGCCGGTGGCCTCCAGCTTGCTCAGATCGAGGGTCGACTCGGTCGGGCGCGGGGCCGCGCCGGGCTGGGCGAAGTGATCGGTGGTGGTCGGGTGGACCTCGGCCGGATCGTGTCCGATGCCGATGAAGGTGGCCATCGCCAGCTCGTCCCGCCCGACGGTGTCACCCGTGTTGGTGACGTTGTAGACGCCGTACTCGGCCCCGGACTCCAGCAGGTGCTTGATGGCCTTGGCCAGGTCCTCGGCGAAGGTGGGGCGGCCGCGCTGATCGGCGACCACCTCGGGCTCCACCCCGCGCAGGGCGAGGCCGCGCATGGCCGCGACGAAGTTGTTGCCGTCGCCGAAGACCCAGCTGGTGCGCACCACGTAGTGGCGGGCGGTGGCCTGGGCGGCGGCATCGCCAGCCGCCTTCGATGCCCCATACACGCTCAGCGGGCTCACTTCCTCCTGCTCGGAGTGGACCTTCTCGGTGCCGTCGAAGATATAGTCGCTGCTGACGTGCACCAGGGTCAGGTTGTGGGCGCTAGCGATGCCGGCCAGCCGCGCCACTGCCTGCGCGTTGACGGCCCAGGCGGTCGCGCGATCGCGCTCGGCCCCGTCGACGTTGTTGTAGGCGGCGCAGTTGATGATCACGGAATAGTCGCGCCAGCGGCGGGCCTCGGCGAGGTGGGGGTCGGTGATGTCGAGATCGGCCCGGGTGGCGAACTCGGCGTGGGGCAGGATCCGCTGGAGGGCGCGCCCGAGCTGCCCGTCGGCGCCGGTGACCAGGACCTTGCGCGGGGGCATCGGGGTAGCCTCGGCAAGTTGCGGGTGGGCCGCGTCCTTGTCGGAGATCTCGGTCGGCTCCAGCGGCCAGTCCACCAGGTCGAGGTTGACGGCCGGGTAAGACGCCTCCGGGGACCAGTGATCGTTGACCAGGTAGGAATAGGCGGTCGGCTCCAGGGCCTGGAAGCCGTTGGCCACCCCGCGGGGGACGAAGACGGCCGTGCCGGGGCCAATCTCGGTGGTGACCAACTCGCCGTAGGTCTCGGATCCTTCCCGCAGATCGCACCAGGCCCCGAAGACCTTGCCGTAGGCGACAGAGACCAGCTTGTCCCAGGGCTCGGCGTGCAGGCCGCGGGTCACCCCGGCGGACGCGTTGAAGGACACGTTGTTTTGGACCGGCGCGAAGTCGGGGAGGCCGGCCGCCACCATCTTCTCCCGCTGCCAGTTCTCCTTGAACCAGCCCCGGTCATCCCCGTGGACGTCCAAGTCCACAATGAGGAGCCCCTCGATGCCCGTGGTGCGAATGTCCATTCTGTCCTTCCGTGGTTCCTGGTTGTTAAGTCTGGTTTTGGGTCTGGTTGTTAGGTCTGCTTGTTAGACCTGGTTGCTAGACCCTGGCCGATCCTACTGTCCCTGCCGGGCGTAGCCGGCCTCGACGTCCTGCTTGCTGGCCTCCCACCAGTCGCGGTTGTTGGCGTACCACGCGATGGTGTCTTCCAAGCCGGCCCGCAGATCCGGGAACCGCGGGGCCCAGCCCAGTTCGGTGCGCAGCTTGGTCGCGTCCATGGCGTAGCGCTGGTCGTGTCCGGGGCGGTCCGCCACGTGGTCGAAGCCGTTGGCCCCCATCAACTCGCAGATGGTTTCCATGACCTGCAGGTTGCTGGTGTCGGGTTGGTCGGCGCCGATGTTGTAGGTCTCGCCCAGCCGGCCGCGTTCCAGGATGTCGATCACGGCCCGGTTGTGGTCGTCGACGTGGATCCAGTCGCGCACCTGCTCCCCGGTGCCGTACAGCTTCGGGCGCAGGCCGGACAGGATGTTCGTGATCTGGCGGGGGATGAACTTCTCGATGTGCTGGTAGGGGCCGTAATTGTTCGAGCAGTTCGACACCGTCACGGGCAGGCCGAAGGACCGCGCCCAGGCGCGCACCAGGTGATCGGATCCCGCCTTCGATGCCGAGTACGGCGACGATGGCTGATACGCCGTCGATTCCGTAAAGCGCGTGTCGGCCCCAATCTCCAGATCGCCGAAGACCTCGTCGGTAGAAACGTGGTGGAAACGGGTCCCGCGGGCGCGGGCAGCCTCCAGCAGGGTAAAAGTACCCACCAGGTTGGTCTGGATGAATGGCGACGGGTCGCGCAGGGAGTTGTCGTTATGGGATTCGGCCGCAAAGTGGACCACCGCGTCAACGTCCCGCACGAGCTGGTTGACCAGTTCCGCGTCCGTGATGTCGCCCTGGACGAAGGAGCAGCGGTCGCCCTCCCGATCGGCGATGTTGGCGCGGTTTCCCGCGTAGGTCAGCTTGTCGAGGATCACCACCGAGTAGTCGGTTTCCGCTAGGGTCAGCCGGACGAAATTGGAACCGATGAAGCCGGCCCCGCCGGTCACGAGCAACGTAGACATAATGGTCACCATCCTACTTCAGCGGTTGCCTCGGAGCCTGCCACCGCCATCTCCCACCACGAGCAGACCAGTAGACCCAAGCTGCCCCGGAAAGTGCCGGGCAGCCCCGGGCAGCCCCGAGAAGCCTCAAGAGCCCCAAGATCCCAGGCACGCGTGAATCCCCGCCAAGACACACGGGCGTGCCGTTGGCAGGGGAGGGTGAACAGGGACAACATCTTAACTAAACAACGGAGCCTGGCTGTGCGGGTCTGGCGGGGGAGCCTCGCCGCTCGAGGCGGAACCGGCACGGGGTCCAAGACTGGTGCCAGTGGGTGGCACACCCCGGTGGCGGACCTTATGACCGCACGATTGCTGGGCCGCGGGCGATTCGTTGAACCGCAGCGGTTGTCCCGGCCCGGCCCGGTGGCCGGTACGCCTGGTCTCGGGGGACCTGTCGGCGTGGCCCATGTTGTTGGCGCCATCCCGGAAGTCGTTGTTGTCCACGTGGTGGCGTCGGCACCGGAGCGTGAGGTTGGAGATATCGGTGTCTCCTCCCAGAGCCCAGGCGATGACGTGGTGGACGTCGCAGTCAACCCAGGCCCGATTGCAGTCCGGGTGGGTGCACACCAGCTCGGAGGCGGCCAGGGCAATCTTTTGCCATAGGCTTGCCGTGCGCTTGTTGCGCGCCAACTCGAGCGGGAAGCCGTGGGGGTCGAGGACGCAGAGGAAGTCGTGCTCGGCGAGCCCCATCCGGAGAAGGTCGAGCGGGCTGACCGAGATTCCCGCGGTCGTCGGGAATCGGCTCTCGCCGGTCATATTCTCAAGGTCATCCATGGTGAGGGTGACCAGAAGGCCCGCGGCGCCGCCCGTGGACTGGTCCTTGGAGGACAGGTAACGGCGGCAGATGTAGCGCAGGTGGTCCACGTTGCGCTCCTGGAAGGTGCGCTTGTCCTCCTGGTCCAGCCCGCTTTCCTTCAAAGCGGCGTTGTCTGCGTTGCGTGCGTTCGCCAGAGCGCTCTTGACGAGAGCGGCGGTGGCAGGGTCCAGGTAGCCACGGACGTGCACGCCGCCGTCGGCATCCGGGTTGGATAGGGCTAGCCGGCGCTTCTTGTAGGCGGCATCCTTGTCCTTGGTACCTTCCGGGGTACGGGCGGCCAGGTTGGCGTTCTTAATCTGCTTGCGCAGCCAGTCCCGCAGCGTGTGCAGCGAGGTGTCCTTTGCCTTCTCCAGAGCCTGCTCGCGCAGCTGCTTGTGGCCCGGGGTGGCGTGCCGGTTGAGGTGCTTGAGTTCCGATTCAATCATTGCGAGCACCTTGGCGCTAGTGGTCTGGCCGTCCTCCAGGAGGCGCTTGCGGCGACGCTCCTCCGCTTCCTTTTCCGCCTGTGCCCGGCGCTGCGCTTCCGTGTCGGCAGCCTGCTGGCGGGCGCGCTCCCCATCGCTGACAGCCTGGACATCGTCGGGCAGGGGGGTCGGTTCCCGAGTAGGTGCGGCCTCGTCGAGGGGGCTGAACAGATCACGGCCGGTCTCGAGCCGATCGCGCGCGGTGGCAAAATCCAGGCCGAGGCGCGCTATGAGGTAGTCGATGGCCTTGGATGAGCCGACCTGGCGGCCAGCGTCTTCGCGTTCAGCGAGGAAGGCGAAGGCGCCATCGATGACGGTCTTGTTGTTGAAGGCGTATTCGAAGGCTTCGAAGCCGCGGTGAAGACGTCCAAAGGACAGGTCCTCGGGATTCTTCATCAGGGAGCGTAACCGCTCCATGGAGCCAGAGATTTCTTTGAGTGTTGCTAGGATTTCGTCGTGCTGGTCAGTCATGGCGGTCACCCCCTAAGGAACCGTCGTGTAGAACCTTTATTCGCTTACGCGTTCAAGTGTATCGAAGAAAAAGCCCGTGTCAACAGCAAAAAAGAAAATATGTTCGAATTTGTTAAAGCGCCTGTTCGACAGAGCTGGCTTAGTTTAAGGTGCAACTAAAATATGTAGCCAACCCAGCCAAACACGGCCCACTAAGGCCCAGCCAATCACGACCCAAAGCCCCAGCCGTACAAAGCCCAATCAACCAGCCCCCAGCAGCGCCAACTACTTCGGGAACCGGGGCAACTCCCGCTCTTTCAGCCACTGATTCCAGAGGCCCTCCACGTCCGCAACAGAAACTCCGGAAGCATCCTTAACAGCCCCCGTCAGAGCCTCCCAGAAGTCCTGCGCAACCACGTTTCCGTGCAGGTTATCGGCGAGGTAGGAGCGGACGAGGGGGAAGAAGGTGGCATCGCCAAGCAGGCGCCGCAGGGAGTGGATGAACAGGGCGCCGCGCTTGTAGACGCGGTCGTCGAACATGTCGCGGGTCCCGGGGTCGGCCAGCAGGAGGTCGTGGGGCTTGCGGGAGAGGACCGAGTAGTGGGAGTGGGCGGCATCGTGGGCCGCGGACTGGCCGGCGTGCTCGCCCCAGAGCCACTCGCAGTAGCAAGCGAAACCCTCGTTGAGCCAGATGTCCTGCCAGCGGCTAAGGCCCACCGCGTTGCCGAACCACTGGTGGGAAAGCTCGTGGAAGATGAGCCGTTCGAAGGCGTGGTCGCCGCGCACGTGGTTGGAGCCAAAGATGGAAATGCCCTGCGCCTCCAGCGGGATTTCTAGCTGGTCTTCGGTGACGACCACGCGGTAGTCGGGGAAGGGGTACGGCCCGAAGGTCTCGGACAGGAAATCGAGCATCTCCTGCTGGCGCCCGAATTCCTCAGCCACCTGTCCGCGCAGGTTCGCCGGCGCGTAGGCCACGGCGTTGGGGCCCAGGCGGAACTCGCTGAACTCGCCCACCTGCACCGTCGCCAGGTAGGTAGCCATAGGCTTATCGATGCGGTAGTGCCACAACGTCCGTGACGATCCCGCCGTGGTCTTGCTGACCAGCGTGCCGTTGGCGACGACGGTGAAGGGATTGTCGGCCGTGATGGCAAGGTCGAAGGTGGCCTTCTGACTCGGGTGGTCGTCGCACGGGAACCAGCTCGGCGCCCCGTTGGGCTGGCTGGCGACTAGGGAACCGGACTCGGTCTCCTCCCAACCGATTTCACCCCAGGGGCTGGCGATGGGCCGCGGGTTGCCGCCGTAGCGGATTGCCAGCGTGATTTCTGCTCCCGATGCCACCGGCTCCGCGAACGAAATTCGCAGCTTGCCGCCCGAGGTCTTAAAGCGGGCCACCCTTGGGCCCGCAGGACAGCTGACGCGGCGTACCGCCATCGCGGGGCCCAGGTCGAGCTGCAGGGCGTTCAGGTCTTCCTCGCCTACCTCGATGGTTAACGTGGCCTGCGCAGACAGCAGGTTGGGCTCGACCTTGTAGTCCAGCTCCAGCTGGTAGTGGCGCACCCGAAACCCCAGGTTGTAGTCAACCTTGGTGTACGGGTCCCGGGTGGCGTTAGAGGCAGACCCTGCGCCAACAACAGCGCCAGAGCCCGCAAGAGCACCAGAACCAGCAGGAGAACCAGAAACAGTAGAAAGGGCGGTAGAAGAAAGCATCATGATAGATGCTAATTCTACCGCCCTTGCAGGAAGCCCCAGGAGCCAGTCCGAAAACCGGCCTTACAGCTCGCGTTTAGAACACCGCATTAGTTGTAGAAGGCCTGCCAGAAGGTGGCCCAGGACTTCTCCAGGTCCTCGCGCCAGCCGGTCCAATTGTGGACGCCGGCGTTGCGGAAGTTGTAGGTCGCCGGGATCTTCTGGGAGTCCAGCTTGGCCTTGAGGTTGTGGGTGCAATGGTTGACGCCGGCCTCGATGACGCCGCCCTCGACCTGGTTGACGGCGGAGCCGACGGCGGCCTCAGCCTGGCTAGCGCCCTTGGACTGCAGGTAGCTCGGCATGGCGGTCTCATCAGCCAGGCCGGAACCGGAGGAGATGTAGAGCTTGGCGCCGCGCAGCTTCTCCGAGTTCATCAGGGCGTCGTTGTAGCGGTTATTTGCGGAGCCCTGGCGGCCCCACATCTGCTCCGGCTGGCCGCCGCCCCGGTTGACGGTCAAGCGCAGGAACTCGTATTCCATCGGGTAAGCGGTGGCGGCGCAGCCGGCGAAGGAGCCGACGGCGTCGTAGAAGCCCTGGTTGTGCTGGGCCAGCAGCAGCGAGGAAGTCGCGGACATGGACATGCCGGCGATGGCGCGCTTGTTGTTGGCCTGCAGGCGGGACTCGATGGAGCCCGGCAGCTCCTTGGTCAGGAAGGTCTCCCACTTCTGCGGGCCCTGCAGGTATTTGCCGTTCGGGGTCTGCGCCCAGTCGGTGTAGTAGGAGAAGGCGCCGGCCTGCGGGATGACGACGTTAACCTTCTTGTCGGCGTAGAAGTCGACGGTTTGCGCCTTGGATAGCCAGTCCGCGTCCTGCTCGGCGCTGCCGGCGCCGTTGAGCAGGTAGATGGTGGGGCGGTTGGGCTCGCCCGCCGGGATGACGGCCAGCGGAATCTGGCGGCCGTCCATGGCCGGAGAGCTAGCCTGCAGCTTGAGTACCCGGTCGTCGTCCTTGTACTGCTTGTACCACTTGGAGTTCGCGACGGCGTCGGTGACCTGCAGGTCGCTAACCTCCGAGGCCGGGGCGCCGCCGTTGACGTCGGCCGGGGTCAGGGTGGCTGCGGTGGCCGCCGGGACGGCGGTGGCCGTGGCAGCCAGGGCTGCGGTGGCCAGGAGGGTACTCAGTCGCTTCATGCTAGCGCTCTCTTTCTGGTTATGTTCTTAGTGTTTTAATTCTCGCCGAAGGCCCGCTCGAAGGTCGGCCAGGACTCGCTGATGTCCTTGATCCAGCCCGGCCAGGAGTGGGTACCGGTGTTGCGGAAGTTCCAGTCCGCCGGGATGGACAGGGAGTCCATCTTGGCCTTCAGGTCGTGGGTGCAGGCGTTCATGGCCGCCTCAATGACGCCGCCCTCGATGGTGAGGGTGGAGGACCCTGCCAGGGCGGTCGACAGGTCGGCTCCCTGGTTCATCAGGTGGGAGACAGTGTCTTCCTTGCCCACCAGGCCGGAGTTGGCGGACACGTAGATCTCGTGGCCGCGGAGCTTCTCGGCGTTAGCCAGGCCGTCGTAGCGGCGGTTCTCGGCAGAGCCGCGGGCGCCCCAGATCTGCTCCGGGGTGGCGCCGCCGCGGTTGACGGTCAGGCCGACGAACTGGTGCGGCAGCACCGTCGAGGTGGCGGCGCAGCCCGA
Organism: Corynebacterium sp. 1103A; assembly: GCF_055700955.1. NCBI lineage: Bacteria > Bacillati > Actinomycetota > Actinomycetes > Mycobacteriales > Corynebacteriaceae > Corynebacterium > Corynebacterium sp. 1103A. The sequence continues at coordinate 32,693 of NZ_JASTTF010000007.1, read as the reverse complement.
GAAGGAACCGACCGCGTCGTAGAGGTCCGGGTGCTGCTGCGCGAGCACCAGCGCGGAGGTCGCGGACATCGACATGCCGGCGATGCCGCGCTTGCCGTTACCGTTGATGGTCTGCTCCAGCGCGCCCGGCAGCTCCTGGGTCAGGAAGGTCTCCCACTTCTGCGGGCCCTTGAGGTACTTGCTGTTGGGATCCTTCTGCCAGTCGAAGTAGTAGGAGAAGGCGCCGGCCTGCGGGATGACCACGTTGATGCCCTTGTCGACGTAGAAGTCGACCATGTCCTGGGTGCCTTCCTTGGTCGGGTCGACATCCTTGCGGTAGGTCTGCTTGATCCACTCCATGTCCTGGTCCGCGCCGCCGGCGCCGTTGAGCAGGTACAAGGTCGGGCGGGCCTGGTCGAAGTTGCCGTCCGGGGTAATGACCGCCAGCGGGATTTCGCGCCCGCCCATGGCCGGCGAGGTGGCGTTGAAGGCCTTGACGTGCTCGCGGTTGAAGGAGCTGGCCTGGGCGTAGGCCATCCACTGCTTACCGCTGGCCATCTTGGACGGGCTGATGACGCGCTTGCCGTCAGCGTTGGTGGACCACGCCGGGGCGGTCTCCTGTGCCAGGTTGATTTCCGTGATGACGGACTCGCCGGCCCCGGCGGTCTCCGCCTCCGCAGTAGCGGCGTCGGACTGCGCGGATTCGGGAGCGTTCTCGTCGCCTAAGATGGCGTCGGCAACCTCCGGGTCGGCGGCCGGTTCTTCCAAGTCGGCAACAGCTTCCGGGGAGTCTGCGGCGACCGGGCTTTCGACGGCCGGCTCGTCCCCCAGGGCCGGGGAGGCACAGAGGCCAAGGGCAAGGGCAGTGGCGGCGGTGGTGCCAACCAGCGGGCGAATAATCTTCATGAGGTTAACGCTTCCTGAGAGAGGGGCCCTTTTTGCAAAGGGTAGAGAGAGTTTCCTGACTGGTTATCGTAGGCGAAAACAAAGTTGTTAGCAGCTGTCCGTTAGCTGAAATTTTTCAGCAAGGTCGAGCCTAAAAAACACCTGTCGCTCACAGTGCGAATATAGCTTAGCAGCCGGACACGTAACAGGTGGTGCGCAAGTGAAAGGTGTGTCATAATCTAGAGGGTTTCCGGCTGCCGATGCCGGCTAGCCGCCCGGAAGTTCCCCTCCAGCGTAACGCGAGCTGGGAATTTTTCGTTAAAACAACCGCACCGCTTAACCGCGTTCGCACTGTCTCTCCACCGTTTAAAGAAGGGTTTTAAAAAATGAACGCTTTCGACACCATCTTGGTTCAGATCAACGAATTCCTGGGCGGACTCGTCCACGCTGGTTCCTCCACCTCGTCCACCATCGCGTTGGCGCTTGGGATGTTCTAAAACGGATGTTCTAAAGACATCCGCTCGGGAGGCAATCTCCCCGGATTCCCCGGGGCAATAACCCCGGACAGGCCCCTGCTACCGCGCTTTGTTTGCCCCTTTGGCAGACAGCGTGGTCAAAGTTACGTATCCTTGGGAACGTGACTAATGAACATTATGACGTTGTAGTACTCGGCGCGGGCCCTGGCGGCTACGTCGCCGCCATCCGCGCAGCCCAGCTCGGCAAAAAGGTAGCCGTGGTGGAGAAGCAGTACTGGGGCGGTATCTGCCTCAATGTCGGCTGCATTCCCTCCAAGGCGCTGCTGAAGAATGCCGAGGTGGCTCACACCTTCAACCATGAGGCCAAGGACTTTGGTATCTCCGGTGAGGTCTCCTTCGATTATGGGGCAGCCCACAAGCGTTCCCGCAAGGTTTCTTCGGGCATCGTCAAGGGCGTGCACTACCTGATGAAGAAGAACAAGATCGCCGAGGTCAACGGTCTGGGTTCCTTTAAGGACGCCAAGACGATTGAGATCACCGAGGGGGACGACAAGGGTAAGACCCTCACCTTCGACGACTGCATCATCGCCACCGGCTCCGTCGTTAAGTCCCTGCCGGGCGTTGAGATTGGGGGCAACATCGTCTCCTTCGAGGAGCAGATCCTCAAGGAAGACGCCCCGGAGTCCATGGTCATCGTGGGCGCCGGCGCCATCGGCATGGAGTTCGCTTACGTTCTGGCCAACTACGGCGTGGACGTGACCATCGTGGAATTCATGGACCGCGTCCTGCCGAACGAGGATAAGGACGCCTCCAAGGAGATCGCCAAGCAGTACAAGAAGCTGGGCGTGAACCTGAAGACCGGCTACAAGACCACCTCTATCAAGGACAACGGCGACGACGTGACCGTCGAGATCGAGTCCAAGGACGGCGAGAAGACCGAGACCCTGACCGTCGACCGCTGCATGGTCTCCATCGGCTTCGCCCCGCGCACCGAGGGCTACGGCCTGGAAAATACCGGTGTCGAGCTCACCGACCGCGGCGCCATCGCCATCGATGATCGCATGCGCACCAACGTCGACGGCATCTACGCCATCGGCGACGTCACCGCCAAGCTGCAGCTGGCCCACGTGGCCGAGGCGCAGGGCGTGGTGGCTGCCGAGACCATCGCCGGCGCCGAGACCCAGGAGCTGGGCGACTACCAGATGATGCCGCGCGCGACCTTCTGCAACCCGCAAGTTGCTTCCTTCGGCTACACCGAGGAGGCCGCGAAGGAGAAGTTCCCGGACCGCGAGATTAAGGTCGCCAGCTTCCCGTTCTCCGCGAACGGCAAGGCGGCGGGCCTGAACGAGACCGCCGGCTTCGTCAAGCTGGTTGCCGACGCCGAGTTCGGCGAGCTGCTGGGCGGCCACATGGTCGGCGCTAACGTCTCGGAGCTCCTGCCGGAGCTGACCCTGGCGCAGCGCTTCGACCTGACCACCGAGGAGATCGGTCGCAACATCCATACGCACCCGACCCTGTCGGAGGCTATGAAGGAGGCTGCCGAGGGCATCGGCGGCCACATGATCAACCTCTAAGATTGTCAGCCTCTAAGGAGCCTTCCTAAGGAGCCTGTCCGGATTCCCTGCCCCACCCGTTGGGGTAGGGAATTTTTGCGTTTTACAGACCGAGCGGTTCACACTTTGTTAGTCTGTACTAGACCGCTTAGTTCACGGGAGTGCCCAGGCAGGGCGCGCCGAATAACGCAAAGGACAACCGCATGAAGCTTCGCCGCATTATCGCTACCGCCACCGCCGTGGCCCTCGCCAGCACCGGGCTGGCGGCCTGCTCTAGCTCCGACGGGGAGGGCAAGGACCAGAAGATCGTCGTCGGCACCACCGATGCCGCGAAGAAGGCTTGGACCGCCTTCGAGGAGGTGGCCGAGGACAACGGCTTCAACATCGAGGTCGAGAACTTCGAGGATTATGCCACCCCGAACGTCGCGCTGGCGCAGAGCCAGAACGACATCAACAACTTCCAGACGCTGCGCTTCCTGGCGGAGTACAACGTGGGCAACACCGAGGATCTCGTGCCGATCGTCTCCACGGAGATCGTGCCGCTCGCGTTGTTCTGGAAGGACCACGACTCACTGGACGGCATCGATGGCGAGACGGTGGCCATCCCGAACGATCCGTCCAACCAGGGCCGCGCGCTCAACGTGCTAGCTTCCGCGGGCCTGGTCGAGCTGACCGTCGAGGGTAGCCTCTCGCCGACGCCGGCCGACGTCGACGAAGCCAAGTCCAAGGTCAAGGTCACTACCGTCGATGCTGCCCAGACCACCTCCGCCTGGGGCGAGGGCACCCCGGCTGTCATCAACAACTCCTTCCTGGAGCGCGCCGGCATCGACCCGACCACCGCCGTGGCCCAGGACGATCCGGCTTCCGGCGAGGCCGCGCCGTACATCAACGCCTTCGTCGTGCGCGCCGAGGACAAGGACAACGAGGTCTACCGCGAGCTCGCGCAGCTCTGGCACGACCCGAAGGTCCAGGCGGCCGTCGACGAGGATTCCCAGGGCACCTCGGTCCAGGTCCAGCGCTCCCCGGAGGAGATGGACGAGGTCCTGCAGCGCGTCATGGACGAACTCGAGGCGGAATAGGCGCGGACACCACGCGCCGGGATCAAGCGCCGACAAGCAGCGCCGAAGCCCCTAGTACGGCGCCACCGCCGAGCGGTGCGTGTCGATGTCCAGCGCCTCGTGGATGGGCGGGAACGCGCGCTGGGCGCAGTTGCTGCGGGGGCAGATGCGGCAGCCGGCGCCAATGGGGGTGGCGCTGGACATGGCGGACAAGTCGAGGCCGGCGGCGTATACAGTGCGGTCGGCGTGCCGCGCCTCGCAGCCGAGCCCGATGGCGAACATCTTGTTGGTATCACCGTAGCGGCCCTGCAGGTACTGGACCGTACGCGCCACCCATAGGTAGTTGCGGCCGTCCGGCATCTGCGCCAGCTGCCGGGAGATAGTGCCGGGCCGAGAGAAAGTCTCGTAGATATTCCACAGCGGGCAGGTTCCCCCGGAATTGGAAAAGTGCACGCCGGTGGCGGATTGGCGCTTGGACATGTTGCCCGCGCGGTCCACGCGCACGAAAGTAAAAGGAATGCCGCGCTGGTTGTCGCGCTGCAGGGTGGACAGCCGGGAGGCGACTGTCTCGTAGCCCACACCAAAGGACTGGCACAAAAACTCCACGTCGTAGCCAGACTTCTCTGCCTCCGAGTGGATTAAGCCGTAGGGCAGCACGGTCGCGGCCGCGAAATAGCTAGCGATGCCGCGCAGCGCCAACCGACGCGAGGCCTGGGACGTAAATGGCTCCTCGTCGGCGGCATCCGTGATGAGATCGCCGGCCTCCAGAAACCCTAGCTCCGTGGCCATGCGGAAGGCGCGCTGACCCTCGGACAGCCGGCTGGCCAGCAGCAGGGTGCCGGCCTCCCGGTCGAGCCGGTGCAGAGTGCCGTCGAGCTGACCGACGGTCTTGATCTCCAGGTTATGCTTCGAGCGCAGCCGGTCCGCCAAGGCCCGCTCGGTGTCGCGGATGTGGAAGGGTTCGACGCCCACTTCCCCGGCCAGTTCCTCGGCGTGGTGGTCGAGGCCGTCCAGGTAGTTCTGCCGGGCGTAGAAGAAGTCGCGGACCTCGTCGTGGGGCATCGATAGCGCCTGCGCCGAGTCTGTGACGCGGCGCGAGTCCGTGGCCAGGGACAGCTTGTCGCGGACGTTGCGGTAGCGCCGGTGCATGTCCACCAGCGTGCGCGCGACGGTGGGGTGGTTGTAGACCAGCTCGGACAGCTCCTGTAGCTCCACGGGGGAGGGGCAGAGCTCCTTGTCCTGGATGACGTCCTGGATTTCGGCGAGCAGCCGGGAGTCGTCGTCGCGGGAGAAGAACGTGGCGTCCACGCCGAAGACTTCGGTGATCCGCAGCAGGACCGGCACGGTGAGGGGACGCACGTCGTGCTCGATCTGGTTCACGTAGCTGGCCGACAGGCCCAGCGTAGACGCCAGGGAGGCCTGGCTGAGGTCTCTTTCGCGTCGCAGCTGCCGCAGCCGGGAGCCCACGTAAGTCTTCGTCATGACGGATAGGTTACCTGCCTAATGCCCCTATAACAGTGTTTTAGCAAATTTTGTGTGAAGGTTCTTAGCGGTGGTGTGAAAGTCGTGCTTAGGGGATAAAAGGTACGAACGTCCGGTTTTGGAAAACGTCCGATCTGGGGGCAACACCTGCGAAAGTATGACACCAATTGGGGTAAGTCATTCACCATTTACTCGCCGGGTGATCAACCTCACAAATGGCGAAATAATTACACAACACGCATGTTTTCTAATTGCGAGTTGCCAAGGTGGCGCCACGTTTCCTAAAACCCAGATTTGGGCACCCTTACCTAAAGCTAGGGAACTTCGCGGTGAGCGAAACTTGCCCGCGGCGCTTAAGGCCAGCTCGTAACTAGGAGAAAGGCCCATATCCTGCGTAAAGTCTAGGTTGACTATGGAGGTGTCATGACTTTGAAGAAACCTGACCGTGAGGCAATCGCTCACGGTCGTATCAGTGAAGAACCGATTCGCCAGACCCCCGGCGTCCCGTCGTGGGTTCTCAAGCTCATCATGGCGGTCAGCGGTCTCTTGTTCGCCCTGTTCGTCGTCGGCCACATGGCCGGCAACCTGAAGCTGTACTTGCCGGCACATGACGGCGAGGAAGCCTTGGACGTCTACGGCGAGTTCCTGCGTTCCCTGGGTGAGCCGCTGCTGCCGCACGGCTCCGCCCTGTGGATCATCCGCATCGTGCTCATTGTCGCCCTCATCGGGCACATCTACGGTGCAATCGCGCTGCACTCCCGCTCCAAGGCTTCGCGTGGCAGTTTCCGCCGTTCCAACCTGATGGGCGGCCTGGACTCTTTCGCGACCAAGTCCATGCTGGTCACCGGCATCGTGCTGCTGCTGTTCCTCATCTTCCACCTGTTGGACCTGACCATGGGCGTGGCCCCGGCCGCTCCGGACGCCTTCGTCCACGGCGCCGTCAAGGCCAACATGATTGCTACCTTCAGCCGCTGGCCGGTGACCATTTTCTACGTGCTGGCCATGTGCTGCTTGTTCCTGCACCTGACCCACGGCATCAAGCTGGCTGCGTCTGACCTGGGTATCACCGGCTACAAGTGGCGTCAGACCTTCCTGGTGTTGGCCTACCTGATTCCGGCCATCGTCTGCATTGGCAACATCGTTATGCCCCTGTCCGTCGCCTTTGGCTTCGTCAGTTAGTAACTAGGACTGATAGGAATATTTGAACCCATGACTAATACCGAACTGAAGCGAGAGCACCCGGACTTCTCGCACCCAGAGTCCATCGTCGAGGGTGTGCGCCCCGGCAAGATCCTGGAGTCGAATGAGCCCCACGGCGTCCCGATGAAGGATATGTGGAGCTACCAGAAGGACCACATGCAGCTGGTCTCCCCGCTGAACCGCCGCAAATTCGAGGTCCTCGTGGTCGGCACCGGCCTGTCCGCCGGCGCCGCCGCTGCCGCCCTGGGCGAGCTCGGCTACAACGTGAAGGTCTTCACCTACCACGACTCCCCGCGCCGCGCGCACTCCATCGCGGCCCAGGGCGGCGTGAACTCTTCGCGCTCCAAGAAGGTCGACAACGACTCGGCCTACCGCCACACCAAGGACACCGTGAAGGGTGGCGACTACCGCTGCCGCGAGTCCGATTGCTGGCGCCTGGCCTCCGAGTCCGGCCGCGTCATCGACCACATGAACGCCATCGGCGCCCCGTTCGCCCGTGAGTACGGCGGCACCCTGGCCACCCGTTCCTTCGGCGGCGTGCAGGTTTCCCGCACCTACTACACCCGTGGCCAAACGGGCCAGCAGCTGCAGCTGTCGACCACCTCGGCGCTGTACCGCCAGATCGGCCTGGGGAATGTGGAGCTGTTCTCCCACCACGATCTGCAGGACATCATCACCTACGATGACAATGGCACCAAGCGCGCCGGCGGCATCGTCACCCGTAACCTGATTACCGGCGAGCTGAAGGCCTTCACCGGCCACGCCGTCATCCTGGGTACCGGTGGCTACGGCAACGTCTTCCACATGTCCACCCTGGCGAAGAACTCGAACGCCGGCGCCATGATGCGCGCTTACGAGCAGGGCGCCTACCTGGCCTCCCCGTCGTTCATCCAGTTTCACCCGACGGGCCTGCCGGTCAACTCCGAATGGCAGTCGAAGACCATCCTGATGTCCGAGTCGCTGCGTAACGACGGCCGCATCTGGTCCCCCAAGACCGAAGGCGATGACCGCGACCCGAACTCCATCCCGGAGGAGGAGCGCGACTACTTCTTGGAGCGCCGCTACCCGGCCTTCGGCAACTTGGTCCCGCGTGACGTCGCTTCCCGCGCCATCTCCCAGCAGATCAACGCCGGCCTCGGCGTGGGCCCGCTGAAGAACTCGGTCTACCTGGACTTCCGCGACGCCATCGAACGCCTCGGTAAGGACAAGATCCGCGAGCGCTACTCGAACCTGATCGAGATGTACAAGGAAGCCATCGGCGAGGACGCCTACGAGACCCCGATGCGCATCGCCCCGACCTGCCACTTCACCATGGGTGGCCTGTGGAGCGACTTCAACGAGATGACCTCCATCGACGGCCTGTTCGCCGCCGGTGAGTGCTCCTGGACCTACCACGGTGCTAACCGCCTGGGTGCGAACTCGCTGCTGTCGGCTTCCGTGGATGGCTGGTTCACCCTGCCGTTCACCATCCCGAACTACCTGGCCGACCACCTCGGTGAGGACAAGCTGGCCGAGGATTCCGAGGCCGCGCAGCGCGCCCTGCAGCGCGCTCAGGGCCGCATCGACCGCCTGATGAACGTCCGCGGCAACGACCCGCACGGCCCGGCCTATTACCACCGCAAGCTGGGCGAGCTCCTCTACTGGGGCTGCGGCGTGTCCCGCAACGTCGAGGATCTGAAGACCACCATCGGCAAGATCCGCGAGCTGCGCGCGGAGTTCTGGGCCAACGTCCGGATCCCGGGTTCCGCCGAGGACATGAACCAGGTGCTTGAGTACGGCGCCCGCGTGGCCGACTACCTGGACCTGGGTGAGCTGATGTGCATCGACGCCCTGGACCGCGACGAGTCCTGTGGTGCGCACTTCCGCGACGATCACCTGTCCGAGGACGGCGAGGCCGAGCGCGACGATGAGCGTTGGTGCTTCGTCTCCGCTTGGGAGGCTGGCGAGGGTGAGCACGAGTTCATCCGCCACGCCGAGCCCCTGTACTTTGATTCGATCCCGCTGATGACAAGGAACTACAAGTAATGAAACTGACACTTGAGATCTGGCGTCAGGCCGGACCGACCCAAGAAGGCAAGTTTGAGACGGTCCAGGTCGACGACGCCGCAGAGCAGATGTCCATCTTGGAGCTGCTCGACCACGTCAATGACGGAATGATTGAGCGCGGTGAGGAACCTTACGCGTTCGCTTCCGACTGCCGCGAGGGCATCTGCGGTACTTGTGGTCTGACTGTTAACGGCCGCCCGCACGGCCCGGGCCAGAACACCCCGGCCTGCCAGCAGCGCCTGTTCCAGTTCAACGACGGCGACACCCTGAAGATCGAGCCCTTCCGCTCCGCGGCCTACCCGGTCATCAAGGACATGGTGGTCGACCGCAGCGCCCTTGATCACGTGATGGAGCAGGGCGGCTACGTCTCCATGGACGCCGGCACCGCCCCGGATGCCGACACCATGCACATCAACCACGAGACCGCCGAGTACTCGCTGGACCACGCGGCCTGCATCGGCTGCGGTGCCTGCGTGGCGGCGTGCCCGAACGGCGCAGCCCACCTGTTCACCGGCGCCAAGCTGGTGCACCTGTCGCTGATGCCGCTGGGCAAGGAAGAGCGCGGTCGTCGCGCCCGCAACATGGTCGACGACCTGGAGCAGAACTTCGGCCACTGCTCGCTGTACGGCGAGTGCGCCGACGTCTGTCCGGCCGGGGTTCCGCTGACCGCGGTCTCCGCGGTCACCCGCGAACGTGCCCGTGCTGCTTTCCGCGGCAAGGACGACTAGACTATAGTCAGTAGAGAAACACCAGTAACAACCGATTCCGGCAGAAAGTTCATCCCTATGAGCACTCATTCCCAGGCAATCGCGGATCACGCGAGCGAGACCTACCCGGAGTTTTCCGGCAAGATCCAGGACAACTACATCGAAGGCTACGAGCCCATGTCGTTCGCCGCGCCGCACTCTTCGCTGCTGCGCACCTCCACCTGGGTGGGCATGGGCCTCATCATGGGCATCCTGCCGGCCATCGGCATCATCACCTGGGGCCTTGGCATTTACCTGTTCCCGAACGGCACCGCCTCCGAAGCGCACGTGGACACCACCATCATCATCGGTGTGGTCCTGACCGTCATCATCTCCATCGCGGCCATCGTCTCCGTGAAGTTCGGGCGCCGCTACTACCACCAGTACCGCAAGGAAACTGGTCGTGTAAACTAGGCTAAATCCCAAGAACGCAAGCCGTACCCGCTGCTGGTGGGTGCGGTTTTTTCTTGCCTTGCCGGGCTTGACTCTCCGGACTTGACGATGCCGCCCTGCCCCAAGCCCATCACCTCGACGCCGGTGGCAGCCAGGCCAGGACACCGCCGTGCTAGGCCGGCGCCGGGGCCGGCCCCGAAATGAGGCAGAATGGTTGAGAGGATCGACACAGCGCATAACGAGCGGCAGTTAAGGAGTATTCACGTTGGGCAAGCACAGCACTGCTGCGAACTACGAGGGGGTTAGCCATGAGGGCGTTAGCAACGCCGGGGCTAGCCGCCCTGTGCCGGGGCCGGCGCCGGAGGTGGAGCAGGAGCGGCGTCGCACGCTGCGGAACCACAAGATTTTTGTCACTGCGCTGCTGGGCCTGGCGGCGGTCATCTTCTTCGCGTGCTCCTGGTGGCAGAGCCAGCCGGGCGGGGCCCCGGTGTGGGTCGGCTACGTGCGCGCAGCCGCGGAGGCCGGCATGGTCGGTGGCCTGGCGGACTGGTTCGCCGTCACGGCTCTTTTCCGTCACCCAATGGGCATTCCCATCCCGCACACGGCGCTCATCCCGCGCAAGAAGGACCAAGTGGGCGAGGCTCTGTCGGAGTTCGTCGGGGAGAACTTCCTCAACGCCGAGCTGATCACGGACAAGGTCTCCCAGGCGCAGCTGCCGGACAAGCTGGGCCGCTGGCTGTCTCAGGAGGACAACGCCGCGAAGGTCTCTCGGGAGGCGGGCAAGCTGACGGCCAACGTCATCCGCGCGCTGGACCCAAAGGACGCCGAGGCACTCATCCAGTCCCAGATCCTGGACCGGCTGGCCGAGCCCGAGTGGGGCCCGCCGGCCGGGCGCCTGCTGGAGGGCCTTATCGCCGACGGTAAGGTTGAGCCCGTCGTCGACGAGCTCATTGACTACGCCCACGCCAAGGTCGGTCAGATGGAAGATCCCGTCGTGCGGCTTATCGACGAGCGGATGCCGCAGTGGGCGCCGCGTGTTGCGCGCTCGCTGGTGGGCGAGAAGGTCTACCGGGAGCTGGTTCAGTTCGCCGACGAGGTCAAGGCGGACAAGAACCACCCGGCCCGCCAGTCCATCCGTCGCAACCTGGACAAGTTCGCCGACGATCTGCAAAACGACCCGGGCATCATCCGCCGCGTGGAGGAGCTCAAGGTGGACCTGATGGGCTCGGAGCGCATGCAGCGCGCCCCGCAGGCCATCTGGCGCCAGTCGGCGGCCGCCATCATCGCGCAGGCCGAAGACCCAGACTCGATGTTGCGCGAGAAGATCCGGGACCTGTGTCTGCAGTGGGGCACCAATATCTGCGAGGATCCGCAGCTGCGCGCCAGCCTGGACCGCCGCATCAACGGCACCGCGGCCTTCTTGGCGGACAACTACTCCGGCGAGGTCACCTCGATCATCTCGGAGACCATCGAGCGCTGGGACGCGGAGGAGGCTTCCGAGAAGATCGAGCTCATGGTGGGCAAGGATCTGCAGTTCATCCGCCTGAACGGTACCATCGTCGGTGCGCTGGCCGGCTTAGTCATCTACACTGTTAATCACCTCATATTTGGCGTTTAGGGACGGCGTTCTAGGATTTTCCTCTGGGACTTTCCTCTGGGACGTTCCACCAGGACCCTCTCCCCGGCGCCGAATCCGCCTGCACGACCAGTTTTCACAATCTCATACCGGCACGACCTAAGACCCCGAAAAGACAATTATCTGAGGAGAAAAACCATGGCCGAGCACACCCAGCAGCCGAACAACGGAAACATCGGAGACAACGACAAGTCGATTACGGATTCCCTGAAGGAATCTTGGGGCCCAATCAAGGAGGCCGGCGCCTCCGCACTGGGCGTGGCGAAGGACTTCACGGACCGCTTCCGCGAGGACCGCACCACCCACGCCGCCGACAAGCCGGAGGTCGGCGAGGACGCCTCCCTGGTGGACAAGGCGAAGGCCGCCGCGAAGGACTACGGCGGATCCCTGCGCCGCGCGGTGGAGGGCACCAAGGACTCCGAGTCCTTCAACGCCGCCAAGGACAACTTCGGCCAGGCCTACAACGCCACCAAGGACGGCGTGAACGAGGCCGTCAACACCGCGCAGGAACGCCGCCGCGCCAATGGGGCCACCGCCGAGACGGAAAGCAACGGCAAGCGCGCCAAGGGCGCGGATTCGGTGGCGGATCCGACGCAAGATATCATCGATGGAGAGGTAATCTCCACTGAGGACAATCAAGAGAAGTAGGTTTAACAGCTAGTGTTCTTTCTCGATAATCCCGTTATTTTCGTACTGACCGCGATCGAGACGGTGCTGTTCTGGGGCGTGGCCATCGCCGCCATCGTGGGCGCCGTGATGGCCGCCAACACCCGGGAAGACGCGTTCACGGCCGGGGACCGCCAGTCCAAGATGACGTGGGTTGCGATCATGGCAGGCTCGGCCCTGGCACTGCTGCTGAACCTGCCCTTCCTGAAGTGGATCGCGGCGGTCTGCGTGGGCGTCTACTGGTTCGACGTGCGCCCGCAGCTGCGCGCCCTCATCAACGGCGACTACCGCTACTAGGCCAGGCGCCGCTATGTCGCTCAACGATGCCGAGTGGCTCGCCCAGCGCGTCTTCCACGACCTGACCAGCGCGTCCCGGCCGCAGGTGGAGCGCACCCTGCAGGAATTCTCCGGCCCCGTGCTGCTGAGCCCGCACCACCTGCCGCAGGCCGCAGCCGGCCACGTGGCCGCCGTCGCGGGCTTTCCCACCGGCCGCCACCACAGTCTGGTCAAGGCCACGGAGGCCCGCCTGGCGGTCCAGAACGGCGCCGCCGAAATCTGGCTGGCTGTTGATGCCACCTTGAACGACCCCAACTCCCTGCTCACCGATCTGGTCACGGTCCGTGAGGCCTGCCCCGACCCGGTCGTGCTGGGCGTCATCCTGCCGGCTGCCGATGCCGCCCCGGCCGGCCCGGCCCTCGTACTAGGTATGGCCGAGAAGGCCGGCTACCAGCGCGCCATCACCCGCGGCGCGCAAACGCCGGGGGCGGAAGCGACCCGCCTCGAGCAGGTCTACTGGGCGGATGCCGCCTTGGATACCGCGCAGCAGGTGGACGCGCTGGCCGCCGGCTGCGTGGCCATCGCCACGCCTTAGGCCACGGCGTTTGGCCACGGCCTAAGGCGCTTTGAGGTTTAGGCCGGCTGCGAGTCCTGCTCGTTGGCGGCCCCGCCGGCGGCGTTCTGCGCCTCGGAGAGGTTGACGTTGTCCCCGGCGACGGTAATTTTCAGCGTGCCGTCCTGGACCTGCACGTCCTCGATGGTCAGCGCGTTCCCGGCCATTTGCTCGGACAGGCCGTCGGACAGCGACTGGGTGATCTGCTCCGTGACCTCCGCGGGCAGCTCCATGCCGAAGAGGGTGGACTTGGTGGCCTCAATCTTAAGGTTGCCGTCGGCGGCGTGCGGAGAAAGCGACAGGGTGGCCAGCCCGCCGCCTAGCTGCACCTCGAGGACGTTTTCGGCGTCCTGGGAGGTGATGTCGGTGACCACGATATCGCCCAGCATGTCCAGGCCGGATTGCTCGCGCAGGCTGTCCTGGAAGGTCTTGAGCAGGAAATCGTCGGGCAGGGTGGTGGTGGCCACCAGGTGCCCGGCGGTCTCGGAGTTCATCTCCAAGTCGGTGACCTCGAGCTGCGCGGCGGGCTGGCCCTTGATACCCGCGTCCGAGATATCCAGTGTGGAGGGCACGTCCATGTTGATCTGCCCGATAGTGCCGCTGAGCACGCCGATGACCAGCGGGCTGGCGCCGAAGTTCACGGAAGGATCTTCCTGCATGACGACGCCGTCGGACTCGGCGTTCTCGCGCAGCTGCGTCTTCATTTTGTCGCCGACGAACCAGCGCAGGCCGAACTCGGCCAAGAGGACGAGGACGAGGAGGGCGACGAGCACCCCGACGATAATCTTCCAGGCCGTCGATGCGGCAGATTTGTTTTGAGCCATGCTCACCAGTTTCGCCCATAACGGTGGGCTTCGGCAACGCGGGGTGGCAAATTCGGCCTAGGGGGCGACGAATTCCCAGTCAACGGTCAGTTGGTTGTCGCGCAGGCGGCGGCGTGCGGGCGCGACGGGTAGGCCGGCATCGCGAAGCAGGGCCTGGGCCATCCGCCAGCGCACGCGCGGGCCGTGCGGCGCCCAGCCGGCGCAGTGATCCCAGGCGCGGTCCGCGGCCGACAGTAGTTCGTAGATGCCCTCGCCCGGCACGTTGCGGTGGATGAGTGCCTTCGGCAGGCGCTCGGCGAGTTGGGAAGGGCGCTCCACGTCGAAGGGATCCCACGCCAGGGTCAGCGTCTGCGGGCCGGCAGCGTCCAGCAGGATCCAGGTGGCGCGGCGGCCCAGCTCGTCGCAGGTGCCCTCCACGAAGACCCCGCCCGGGGCCAGCCGCGCGCAGACCGTCTCCCAGGCCTGCGGAACTTGGTCGACGTCGTACTGGCGCAGCACGTTGAAGGCGCGCACCAGGTGCGGGCGGTAGCCGGCCAGCTCGAAGCCGCCGAGTTCGAATTCCACGCCGTCGCGCGGCGGCAGTACCCGCTCCGGGTTGACCTCCAGCCCCGTGACCCGCGTGTGCGGATTGACCCGGCGCAGCCAGCGCGCCCATTCCACGGTGGTGGTGTGGGAGGCGCCGTAGCCGACGTCGATGGCGTGCGGGACCGGGTGGCTGCGCAGCAGCGAGGCGATGTCCGGGTGGGCGTGCATCCACCTGTCGCAGCGCCGCAACCGGTTGACCGCGGTAGTGCCGCGGGTGATGACGCCAAAAGGCCGACCCGCGCTGGGGTTAGCCTTCAGGTTATGCGCGTGGTCGGCCATTTAAGGAGTGGGTGTCTTAGAGGTTGTCGGTGATCCACTTGTCGGTCAGGGCGCCCTCGTTGTTGAAGAGCTCCTCGAGAGCCTCGCCCACCTTGGGCTCGATGGCGGCGCCCATCATCGGGATGTTGACGGAGATCTCGTTGGTGTAGGCCAGGGTGGTGGTCTCTCCCTCGCCGGTCAGCTTGATCTCGCCCTTGAAGTCCACCGGGGTGCCCTTGACGTCGGCGGTGTAGTTGGCATCGGCCGCGTTGCCGTCCAGGACGGAGGTGGTGAACACGCGCTTGACCTTCAGGTCCTGGGAAACCATGGCGCGCACGGCCTCCGGCAGGAGGGTGGTCGGCAGGATCTCGTACAGGATCGCGGTGTCGTCGGTGAAGTCGTGTACCTGGCCCGGATCCGGCGACAGGTTGGCTACCACGTACTCCCAGTAAGCCTCGGTACGCAGAGCTTCGTGCACCTTCTCGATGGGCTGATTGATAGTCACGGTGTTTTCGCTACGAGTTGACATGGTATACAGACTACCGTGGATAACGTGCCTGAAGAATTATTGACCCAGCAGCTGAATGACATTGACGGGGTGGAGCTCGATCCACAGGTGACGTTCGCGGACCTAACCACCTTGCGCATCGGCGGCTCCCCGCGGGCCTGCGTGCGCGCCGCGACACCCGAGGCGGCCGCCCAAGCCATCGCTGCTATCGATGACTCCCGCGCGCCCCGGGTCAGGGTGGGCGGGGGCTCCACCGGGGGCGCCCCCGACGGCCAGCTCGACCACGTCGCCGTGCTGCTCGACTTCGACGCCGTGGCCATCGATACCGAGTCCGGCATCGTCCGCGCCCAAGCCGGCGCCAACTGGGACGCCGTGGTGGCTGCCACCGTCGAGGCGGGCCTGGGCGGCATCGAGTGCTTGTCCGGCATCCCGGGTAACGCGGGGGCTGTGCCCGTGCAGAACGTCGGCGCCTACGGGGCGGAGATTTCCGACGTGCTCACCCAAGTCAAGCTCTACCACCGTGAGAGCGGACAGACCGAGTGGGTGGCGGCTGCCGACCTGGAACTGGCCTACCGCTACTCCAACCTGAAGTTCACCGGCCGCGCCGTCGTGCTGGAAATCGAGTTGCGGCTGACCACCGACGGGCTCTCCCGGCCCCTGCGCTTCGGCCAGCTCACCAACACCCCGGGCGAGCAGCGCCCCGTCGCCGACGTGCGCGATCAGGTCCTCAGCCTGCGCCGCGGCAAGGGCATGGTCTTAGACGCCAGCGACCACGACACCTGGTCCGCCGGCTCCTTTTTCACCAACCCCATCGTGCCCAGCGCCGTCGCCGATTCCATCCAGGCCGCCACCGGAGAAGACTCCATGCCGCGCCATGTCGTTTCTGCGGTTTCTGCCGGTTCTGCTCACCCTGTCGTTTCTGGTGGAGACAGCGAAAGCGGCACCCAGGAGAAACTGAGTGCCGCGTGGCTCATCCAGCGCGCCGGCTTCGATAAGGGCTACCCCGGCCACGGGGCCGCCACCCTGTCCACCAAGCACACGCTGGCGCTGACCAACCGGGGTGGGGCCAGCGCGGACGACATCGTTCGGCTAGCCCGCGACATCCGCGCCGGGGTCCAGGAGGCCTTCGGCGTGGAGCTGGTGCCCGAGCCGGTCTGGCTGGGCGTGAGTATCTAGCTACTTGTCCTCTAGCTAGTTGCCCTCGGCCATGACCTGGTCCCACTCGTCCTTTTTGTCCAGGAAGGCGCGGGCGGCTTCCTGCGCGCCCTCGAGGGAGTGGTTAGCGCCCCAGCCGCACTGGACCTCGTTGGCGGCGGGGACTTCGGTGGCGTTCAGGATGTCGTTCAGCCCGCCCTCGAGCGCGCGCAGCAGCTCCTCGCGGCCCATGCCGTTGGTGATGGCGTAAAAGCCGGTTAGGCAGCCCATCGGGGCAAAGCCGATGAGCTTGTCGGTGTAATTGCGCATGAACTGGGCCATCATGTGCTCGATGGAGTGCATGGCCTTCGGGTCTAGGTGCTCCTTGTTGGGCTGGCAGAAGCGCAGGTCATACTTGATGACCTCCTTGCCATCGTCCAGATCCGTCTTGCCGGCCACGCGCACGTACGGCGCGGCCACTAGGCGGTGGTCCAGCTCGAAGGATTCGACGTTCGACGGGGTCTTTTCGGAAGCATTGTTCTTCTCAGTCATACCTCCCAGTCTAACGACACCCCGCCGGGGAGGGTGTCTATTTCTTGCGCACCCAGCGGGTGCTTTAAGGTCTATAGCTGTGAGTAAGCGCGAACCGGTGGACGCTGTACCCGTGGAGACCGTTGTCCCCACGGACGGCTCCGACCTCCTGCGCGTGGCCGGCCACTCGGAGGACGCCGATCCCTTAGCGCGCAGCAACCGGCTGCGCAAGGACAGCTGGGCGCTGGTCGTGCGGCGCACCTGGCGCGACTTCTTCCACGATGGCTTCTTGGACCGCGCCGCCGCGATGACCTACTTCACCCTCATGGCCTTTGCCCCGACGGTGCTGGCGGCCTATTCCATCGCCACGCTGCTTTTCGCCAGCCGCAAAGAGGAAGTCCTGCGGGTGACCGCCGATTTCATCGACCAGTACCTGCCGCAGACCTTCGAGGACCAAGCCAATTCCATCGTCGGCTCCATCATCGGCTCGACGGCCGAAGGCACCCTGGCGCTGGTGATCTCGGTGCTCATCTCCCTGTTTTCTGCCTCCGCCTACGTGCGGGCCTTTTCGCGGACCGCGAACCTGGTCTACGGCCGGATGGAGGGCCGAAGCTTAATCCGCACCTGGTCGCTGATGTGGGGGCTGACGCTGGTGCTGGTCATCGGCGCGGTCATCGTGCTTTTTGCCAACCTGCTGCGCGATACGATCGTCACCGGCGCCATCCAGCCCGTCGCGGAGCAGCTCGGGCTACAGGAGGCCGCCGATTTCCTCATCAGCATCTTCCTACCGGTGTGGAACTGGCTGCGTTTGCCCATCACGCTGCTAGTCGTTTTGGCCCTGGTGGCGGTGCTCTACCACTTCGCGCCCAACGTGCGCCCCAAGCGCTTCCGCTGGCTAACCCTGGGCTCCATCGTCGCCGTCGGGGTCAACGGTCTGGTTTGGTTCGCCTTCAGCCTGTTCGTGCAGTACGTGGCCAGCATGAGCGCTTACGGCGCCATCAGTACCGTCATGGCCTTGTTCGCCGCGATCTGGATCATGAACACGGTGCTCATCGTGGGCATCAAGATCGACGCCGAGATCCTCCGCGCCAAGGAACTGCAGCTGGGCCTGCACTCGGAGCAGCACATCCAGGCGGCCCCGCGTGACGACGCCGCCGCCCGCGCCCAACTCGCTGCCCAGGAAGACCTCTGGGCCCGCTCCGAAGGCATCCGCGATGCCGCCGAGGCCGACAGCCCCGAAGCCCCGGACGAGTCCTAGGGGGCGTTGGCCATGCGCGATGAATTCACGACACGATTCGGCGATTCGTCGCTGTCTGCCAAACTACAGAGTGCGTTGAGCGGCGTGGACTGCCGCGGGGCCTGTGCCGCGGTGCTGAGCCCTGAGCTTCCGGGCGGGCAGTCAACCGCCGGCCAGGGATTTTCTCCCGAGCGTACTTTCCACATCGGCTCCGTTGGCAAAGCATTAAACGGGCTCATCTTCTCCGCGATGGTTGCTGAGGGGGCAGTCTGCCGCTCAGCGTCCTTGTCAGACTTCTTGCCTTTGGCTGGGGCGCCCGCTGGGGACGTCACTCTGGAAGCGCTGGTCAATCACACATCTGGGCTGCCCAGCGTGGGCGGTGGCCGGGTGGCCGCCCTGCGGTCCCTGTGGCGGTTGATCCGGAAGAAGGATCCGCAGCCCGAGGGCTTCAGCGATCTGATGGCTCAGCTGCGGCGGGCTCGCCTCGGGACGCCAGAGTTCCGTTACTCGAACCTGGGCGGCGCCGCGCTCGGGCACGTGTTGGCTGCTGCCGACGGCGTTTCCTACCCGCAGCTGATTTCACAGCGCATTGCGCAACCGTTGGGGTGTCCGACCCTCGCAGTTCTAGACCCGGGCGCGGCGGAACGTGAGGCCGATGTCCCAGGCCTGAGCGTGTACAACACCGCGCAAGAGCCCTGGTCAGGGGAGGGATACGCCCCGGCGGGTGGGATTCGCGCATCCGCGCAGGATATGGTCATCGTGCTCGAGGCCGTTCTCGATGGCCGGCTACCAGGGCAGGGGCCGGGGCCATCGCAGCGGTACTCCACGGGCATGGAGGACCCCAACGGCGGCGAGCATCTTGTCTCGGATGGGTGGTTTATCCAGGAGGCAGCCGGTAATACTGGCGAGCTGGCGTGGCATAACGGCGCTGCCAACGGATTCGTGTCGGCGGTCGTCCTCGACCGCGCGGTACGACGCGGCGTGTTCGTCTCGCTGCGCGACGGGACGATGGACAGCGACCCACTGCCGGTGGCGCTGTCCCTGCTGCGGGAGGTGTAAGGCTCAGGTTGCCGCCTTGGGGTCGGGGATGGGGCCCGGGTTTTGGGGCTAGGCGCGGGCCGTCTCAAGTCATCCCGGCCTGCAGGAGAGTTCCGGGCAAGTTTGGGGATGGGAGTCTGCCCGGGAAGGCAAAACTTGTCGGGAATTCGCATTGCGGTCGCTGGGTAGGCGCGGGCGCGTGCGGGGTGCTGCTGCCGGGGTCCGTTGCAGGTCGCAGCCGGGTCATCCCAGGCCAGCCCAGAGCACCCCAAGCAAGAAAAGAGAGTTCCGGGCAAGTTTGGGGATGGGGCCCGCCCCGGAAGGCAAAACTTGTCCGGAACTCTCGTGGTGGCGCCTAAAGCGCCTAGAGCGGCGCCGGCAGCCAGAGGGCGCCTAGAGAACTAGGCCTCCGGGTAGAAGCCGTCCGCGCCGAGGCGGGCGTTCTCGTCTAGGAGCATGGCGGCCTCGGCCTGCTTGGACTCGCCGGGCAGGCGGCGGGATTCGATGACCTCGAACAGCGGGGCGCGGCCCAGCATGCCGGCTTCGAAGTGGGCGTGCCCGCGGGCTAGGCGCTGGTTGGCGCGGGCCAGCCAGGCATCGGCGGCGTCGTGGCCGCGCTGTTGGCGCACCGCGGCGTAGAAGACGCCGGGGTGGGCGTAGACCAGCAGCGCGCCGACGTGCCCGAAGCCCAGGGAGGTCAGCGCCGCCGCGCGGACGGGCTGGCCGCCGGCCGCCAGGTTCAGCGGGCTGCGCAGCCAGACCAGGTTCTTCGCCTTAGGTGCAATCAACGGATCCACGCAGTCTAGCGACACGTTCGCCGGCAGGACGCCGGTGCGGAAGACGTCGATGAGCCCGCCGGTCTGGAACAGGGCCGCGCCCGCCTTGGAGTGGCCGGTCAGGGTCTTCTGCGAGATGACGAAGAGCGGTTGGTCGGCATCGCGGCCTATGGCCGGCCAGAGCAGCGAGTGCAGCTCCGACTCGTTCGGGTCGTTGGCGTTGGTGGAGGTGTCGTGCTTGGACAGCACGCTCACGTCGTTGGGGGAAAGCCCCAGCCCGCGCAGCGACTTGGCCAGGCGGGAGTTTTCCCGTCCGCGGCCGGCACCCAGCGCACCCAGGCCCGGGGCCGGGATGGAGGTGTGCGCGCCGTCGCCGTAGGAGGCCGCGTGCGCGACCACGGCGTGGACCGGCAGGCCGAGCTCGGCGGCCAGGCTGCCGCGGGCCAGGATGACGGTGCCGCCGCCCTCGCCCTCGAGGAAGCCGCCGCGCCGGCGGTCGTTGGCACGGGAGATGAACCGGCCGTCGATGCCTTTGTCCAGCATCGCGGCGGTTTCCGCCGTGGCGTTCATGTCGCCGAAGCCGGTCAGCGACTCGACCTGTACGTCGTCAATGCCGCCGGCGATGACCACGTCGGCCTTGCCCAAGGCAATCTTGTCCACGCCCTCCTCGATGGACACGGCCGCGGTGGCGCAAGCGCCGATGGGGTGAATCATTGAGCCGTAGCCGCCGACCAGCGACTGCATGGTGTGCGCCGCGATGACGTTCGGTAGCGCCTCCTGCAGGATGTCGCTGGGCCGGTCGCCGCCCAAGAAGCGGGTGACGAAGACCTTGTGCAGGCTCTCCATGCCGCCGATGCCGGTACCCTGCGTTGTGGCCACCTGGCCCGGGTGCACGGCCTGGAGCAGCTCGGTGGGGCTGAAGCCGGCCTGGGTGAAGGCATCGACGGCCGTGACCAGGTTCCAGACCGCCATGCGGTCCAGCGAGTCCAGCATGTGGTCCGGGATGCCCCAGCGGGAGGCGTCGAAGTTGTCCGGCATCTGGGCCGCGATGGTGCGCGTCAGCGTGGCCTTGCGTGGCACCTGCACGCGCGCGCCCTGAAGGCGGGTGACCTCCCACTCGTCGTCGGCCGGCTGGATGCGGACGAAGTCCGGGTCGGCGGCGGCGATGTCGCGGGCGGACTGCTCGTCGGGCACGGTGAAAGTGATGTCGCGGTCGAGGAAGACCTCGGTGAGATCGATGGAGCCTTGGTCGACCAGGTGGTACTTGTCGCTGAGCGTGCGCACACCGGCGCGCGCGACGACCTCGTCGCGGAAGCGGGAGTAGATCTCCTCCTCGGCGACCTCGTTGCCCTCGGCGTCGAACCAGCCCGGGTGCGGGTCCTCCGACCAGGAGATCAGCCCGGTCATCCAGGCCAGCTCGAGCACGCCAGCGGCGGTCAGCTCGGCACCGCCGTCGCGGTTCAAGCCGTATTCGGCCTCGAAGCGGGTGCGGCCCGAGCCCCAGGAGCTGACCTCGCCCACGCCGGCGATGACCACCAGGTCATCCAAGTCCGTAGTGACGGTGCCAACGCCTTCGTCCGGGGTGGAGCCCAGCACCGGCTGCTGCGGGCGCGCCGGGGTGGGCAGGGCGGTGATCGTGGTGGGGGCCTCGGCGGCTTCCTCCGTCGCGGCCGGCTGGGAGGCGGCGGCCTTCTTGGCCAGCTCGCGCAGGGACACCCCCTCCAGCCCGCCGGTCAGATCGAGCTCGACCGGGGCCTGGGCGGCGCGCTCGCGGCTACGCGCGGAAGCCAGGTCCAGCAGCTGCGCGGAGATCTCGGCCGGGGACCAGACGTGGATGCCGGCGGCCTCGGCGGCAGGCACTAGACCGTCGTTGCCGCCCATCAGGTGCGTGCCGGCCACCCAGCCGATCTTCGCCTGCGCCAGGGTGACACCGGCCGGCCAGCCGGCTTCGGCGCTCCACTTGGACAGGATGGCATCGAGGGCGGCCTTGACCTCGCCGTATGCGCCGTCGCCGCCGAAAAGCCCGCGGTTCGGCGAGCCCGGCAGCACGACGTGGCAGCGGGTGTCCACGGCCTGCTGCGCCAGGGAGCTTAAGCCCGCGATGGTGCGCTCCAGCGACCACAGCAGCAGGCGGGCTTGGTTCTCGGTGGCGGAGCCGGCATCGGCCAGCGAGCCGGATACGGAAGGCGCGGCGAAGGGGAAGGCCAGCGTCGGGGTCAGCGCGGGTTTTAGGACCTTGACCTCGTTGCCCACGGACTCGCGCTGCTCGGTGCCGATCCACTCGATGAGCGAATCCACGTCGCGGAAGCTGGACAGGTTGGCCGGCACCAGCCACAGGGCCGCGCCCGGGGCGGCGTGGCGGGCGTAGAGCTTTCGGGCGAATTCCTTGCGGGACTGGCTGACACGGGAGGCGGTCATGATGACCGTCGCGCCCCCGGTCAGCAGGCCCTCCACCAGGGCAGAGGCGATCGAGCCCGGCGCCGCGCCGGTGACCAGCGCGACCTCGCCGGCAAAGTCGCCGGCAGGTTCTTGGCCCGCCAGCTTGGCGATGCCCCGCAGGCGCCGCTGGGCAGCCTCCGGCAGGTCGCCGTGCTCGGCCCACCAGGTGGCCTGCTCGGCGACGGTTTGGCCCGCGCCGCTAAAGCGGGCGGTGTCCTGGTCCGCGGTGTCGGCCGCGTCTGTCTCGCCCAGGGCGATGCGGGCGATGTCCTCGCGGGCGCTGGCCCAGCGGTCGTCAAAGAGGACGGCGCGGTTGGCGTCGAAGGACGGGGTGACCAGTTTCAGCCAGCCGGAGCCGAGCTCGGCCTCGACGGCCTCGATGAGCGTGGTGTCCGGGGCCTCGGGCGTGGTCTCCTGTGGGGTCAGGCCCAGCTGGTCGAGCACCTGGCGCGCGGCGGTGGCCAGCACGCCGTTGTCGCCGGTGACGGTCTCGGCGTAGGCCTCCAGCGCGGCGGAGTCCACCACGCCTCCGCCGGCAGCGGAGCTGGCCGCGCCCTTGCTTACGGAAACGGAATGATCCGCTGCGACGGCCTCGATGGCCTGGTCCAGAAGATCGGTGACCGCGGACTTGGAGCTGGCCGAATCCGGCAGGGTGGCCAGGCTGCCGCCGCGCACGGAGTCCTCCGCGCGGGTGCCCAGGAGAACTTCGGCCTCCACGAAGGCGCTCCAGGACTCGGGCAGGCCCCAGGTGCCGGTGACGTACTCGCCCACGAAGGCCGGCTTCAGGCCGGCGGCGCCGAAGAGCTGGCGCAGGCGGGAGCCGATGGTCTCGGTGAGCACGGAGCCGAAGGCGGCGTAGCCGGGCGCGGCGGTGTTGACGCGTTCGCGCAGGGTGGCGACGTCGGCATCGGCGGCGCCGTCGATGGCGGGCACGCCGATTTCGGCCGACATGTCCATCAGCAGCTGGTTGCGGCGCGAGGACACGCCGTTGGTCAGCTCCTCGACGGTGTCCGTGTCGTTGATCTGAGACAGGCGGATCTTGTTCTGGAAGGCGAAGAGCACCATGATGGCCTGCGCCGCGTCGAAGTTCAGCTCCGGAGCGGCAGCGGCCGGGGCTGCGGCGGCCGGAGCACCTGCAGGCGGAGCAGCAGGCTGGGCAGGCGCGGCCGGCTCAGCAGCAGCGGCCGGCTCCGCAGCAGCGGCCGGCTCACCCGGCTCGGCAGCGGGGTCAGAACCGGCGGCCGCGGCCTCCTCCGGCGCCGGGGTGGCCGGGGCGGAGCGCACGTCGGCGAGCATGACCTGGTCCTGGTCGCGCTCGACGTTGAAGACGGGCAGCTCGAGCCCGGCCACGGCGAGGGAGCGCTGCGCCAGGTTGGTCAGCGTCGGGGAGCTGGCCAGGCCGACCTCGATGATCTGGTCGACGTGGCCGAAGAGCAGCTCCTGGGTCTCGATCCAGCGCACCGGGGAGGCGAACTGCCAGGACAACAGCTCGATCATGAGCAGGCGGGCTAGCTGGTTGTCGTCCATGTCGTCCACGCGCAGCCCGTCCAGGCGGCCGGAGGGGGCCAGCGGGGCGACGGCGTCGACGAAGTCCTGGGTCAGCTCGAAGGGGCGGGCCACCAGGTTTGGCACGTAGCGGCCGACCAGGGTGTCCAGGTCGAGCTGCTCCGGCAGGAGCTCGTCCAGCTTGTCGGCGAACGCCGGCACGCCGTCGCGCAACACGCGGGAGTGGAAGGGCACGTCGATGCCGGGCACCATCACCACGGCGCGGTCCTTGATGGCGTTGGTCTTTTCTAACAGCGCGGCCAGGCCGGCCTTGGTGCCGGCCACGGAGTACTGCTGGCCGGCGATGTTGTAGTTGACGATCTCCAGGAACTCGCCGGTTTCTTCGGCCACGCCAGCGACGTAGTCGGCGACCTCCTCGGCCGGGATGCCCACCATGTTCGGGCGCAGCGCGGCCATGGCGTAGTTGGAGTTGCCCTCGGCATCGCGTGGGACCAGCGAGCCCATGGCGGAGCCGCGGGAGTAGACGATGTCGATAACGCCCTCGAGGTCGAAGATGTTGGCCAGGGAGGCCAGGGCGGTGTACTCGCCCAGGGAGTGGCCGGCGTAGTAGGAACCGGAGGCCAGGGCGTCGGCCTCGCGGAGGCGCTCGGTCTGGGCGTAGGCGACCACGGCCAGGGCGACCTGGGTGAACTGGGTCAGGTGGAGCACGCCCTGCGGGTGGCGGAAGACCTCGCCGCGCACGGTCAGCTCGGTCGGGTTGTCGTCGATGATCTGCTGGATGGAAAAACCGAGGTGGTCGCGGGTGTGCCGGTCGGCGCGGCGCCAGATCTCGCGGGCGGCCGGCGAGGCGTCGCGGTCGCCGCGGCCCATGCCGGGGGCCTGGATGCCCTGGCCCGGGTAGACGTAGGCGGTGCGGGGCTGGGCCAGCAGCGCCTGGCCGACGGAGACGACCTCGCCGTCGATCCGGCAGGTGACCTCCAGGGCGGCGTGGATGCCCTTGCGGCCGACGCGCTCGACGGTAATCTCAATCGCGTCGTTGAGCTGGACCATCCCGAACATTGAATAAGTCCAGCCCACCACGCGGCCCTGGCGCCCGGCCAGGTGCTGGGCGGTGGCAGAAAGCCACATGCCGTGCACCAGCGGGGCAGACAGGCCGACCAGCCCGGCGGCGTTGGCGGAGGTGTGGATCGGGTTGTAGTCGCCGGAGACCAGCGCGAAGGGGGTCATATCAGCCGGGGCGGTGACCACGGCGCGGTCCAGGAAGGAGCGTGGGGTGGATTCGACCTTGGTCGCGGACTTGCCGCCGCCCCACTCCGGGGCGGGGCTGGGCTGGTTGTGCCCGTGGGCGCGGCCGCGGATGGCAAAGCGCTGCATCTGGGTGACCACGACCTTGCCGCTTACGTGGTCGCGCAGCTCCAGCTCGACGGTGACGATCCGCCCAGAGCTGGACTCCTCGATGACCGAGCACCAGGAGGTCACGTCGATGCGCCGGCCGTCGGCCAGCTCCTCGAGCGGGACGCGCACGTCGATGACGTGGTTGAGGTGGACGGCGTTGAGCAGGCCCTCGATGACCGGGTAGCCGTCGTCTAGCTGGCCGGAGCCCAGGGCGGTGTAGATGGCCGGCCAGCAGGGTCCGACCAGCACGTCCGGGGTCCCGGCGCCGGGGCGTGCCGATTCTTCCTCGGCCGGGGGGCTCACCGGCAGCGCCGCGCCGGTCACGGCGGTGTGGGCGGACAGGAGGGAGGCCGGCAGGTGGAAGGAATAGTGGGCGACGCCGAAGGGGGTCGACTCGGTGATAGAGCCCGGCACGATCTGGGGCATCTCGGTGATCTCGTCGCCCTGCTCGGCGGTGGAGCCAACGCCGGCGAGGCCGGACAGGAGGGCGAAGACGGAGTCGGGCAGGCGCTCGTCGGAGACGACCGGGGAGCCGCCGGTGGCCACGTCTGCTGGCAGGTCCACCGGGACGGTGACCTCGCGGACGTAGAAGGGGTGCTCGGCCTCCGGCAGGTTGTCCCAGTAGGAGTCCGCGGTAATGCGGATGGACCAAGCGCCGTCTTCGTCCTGGACGAGGTCGTAGGCGTCCGGGTCCATCTCGTAGGCGGGGTTGGCCATCAGGTGGCCGTGCCAGACCAGGGTGGGGGCGGCGCGCAGGAAGGCGGCGGCATCGCGGGCGTCGGCCAGGCGGGAAAACGCCTCGACCGGCTGCTGGCCCGCGGACTCCAGGGAATCCGTGGTGCCCTGCTCAAAGCGGGCGAGCAGCTCGGCGACGGGCTCGTTGAGCTTGGTGATGCCGGCAACGGCCACCGGGCCGGGGATGATGCGGACCTGGTCGGCGGTGTAGCGGGCGTCCTGGGCCTGCCAGAGGGTGTCCTTGCCGAACCAAGTCTTGAGATCGCCATCGATGGCGGGCACCCACGGCATGGGCTTGACGTGCTTGTAGTGCAGGGATATCCACCAGGCGGCATCGCGCGGCGAGACCTGCACCTCGCGGGCCTCCGGGTAAGCCTCTAGCAGCCGGGCGGCCGCGGCCGGGGCGTCGGCGACGTCGTGGACGGTGGCGAAGAGGGTGTCGATCTCGCCGTGATCGGCGGGGCTTAGGCGCGCCTCGATGCGGTGCAGCAGGTCGAGGAAGCGGTCGTCCCAGCTGGGATCGGCAAAGGGGTGGGCCAGCTCGACGAAGCGGTTGACCCACTCGGCATAGGTCATGGTCTCCACGTCGCCGAAGTAGGGCTTCGAGGTCTTGGCGAGTGCGGTGATGATGTCGTCGCGCCAGGCGTCGTAGTCCTCGATGGGCAGGGAGGTGATAAGCCGGGAGGCCTTGGCGAAGGAGTTGTCCAGGTCGTGGATGTCGGCCAGCAGGTGGGACTGGGAGGAGGCCACGCCGCCGGTGCCCTGGCCGCGGCCGACCCAGCCGCCGTTGTCGTTCGGGGTCACGCCGGGGGTATCAACCAGCAGCTGCTTGACGGAGTCGGTGGCCTTGGCCTCCTTGGTGGCCATGGCGACGGTGCCGATGAAGACGGCATCGACGGGCATGGCCGGCAGGTTGTAGCCGGTGGACCAGGTGCCGGTCAGGTAGGTCGCGGCGCGCTCCGGGGAGGAGATGCCGCCGCCGACGGCCAGCAGCACGTTGCGGTGGGCCCGGATATCGGCGTAGGTGGCCAGCAGCATGTCGTCCAGGTTGACCCAGGAGTGGTGGCCGCCGGCGTGGCCGTCCTCGACCTGCATGAGGATGACCGAGTCCGGGTTGGCGGCGGCGATCTTCAGGGTGTCCTGGATCTGGCGGGCCGTGCCCGGCTTGAAGGAGACGAAGGGGAAGCCGTCCGCGTGCAGCTGGTCGAGCAGGGCCGTGGCCTCGTCGACCTCCGGGATGCCGGCGGAAACGCACACGCCGTTGAACGGGGCGCCGGCTGCGCGGGCCTTGGGCACGATGCGCGCCTGCCCGAACTGCAGGTTCCACAGGAAGCGGTCGAAGAACATGGTGTTGAACTGGGCGGTGCGGCCCGGCTTGAGCTGCGCCTCCAGGTTCTTGCGGTGTTCGGTGAAGACCTCGTCCGAGTACATGCCGCCGCCGGCCAGCTCGGTCCAGTGGCCGGCGTTGGCGGCCGCGGCGACGATGTCCGCGTCCGCCGAGGTCGGCGTCATCCCGCCCAGCATGATGGGCGACAGGCCCGTGGCGGCGGAAAAGCGCGTCTGGGTGTAGACGCCGCCGTCCGGCAGGCGCACCAGGCGCGGGGCGAACTCGGAGTAGTCCGTGCCCTCCGGCAGCGCGGTGCCCGGGGTGGCCAGCGCGTTGCGTGCGGCCGCGGTGGTGGCGTCCACGATGGCCACCCCGGTGCCGGCCACCAGCGGCTGGGTCAGCTTGGTAAGCCCCTTGTCCAGGCTCAGCAGGTAGTCGGCGTCCAGGGCGGCGACGGTGGCGGGCCAGTCGTGCTCGTCGACCAGGATCTGCTGGGCGAGCGTGCGGGCGAAGTCCTGGTCGAGCCCGCACAGTCCTGCGAACTCGACGGTGCGCTCGACGGCGCCGGCCAGGCTGGCGTGGTGGAAGGGCAGGGCCACCGGCAGGTAGTCGAAGACGGGGGCGAGCTCGTCGCCGCCGAATTCGCGGGATTCCAGGCGCTCGTTGAAGGCGGCGGCCGCGGTGGTAATGGCCGTCTGAGTGGCGGCCAGGTCCTCCGGCGTGCCCGCGATAACGACGTGGCGGCGGCCGTTGACCACCGCCACGGCGGCCGAGCCCGCCAGGTGCTTGTCCACCTGCGCGCGTTCCAGGCCCCGGATGGAGAGCATGTGGCTGCGGGTGTCGTGGGCGCCGTGGACCTGGGCCGCGGCGGTGCCCATGAGCACGGCCAGCAGCAGGGCGTCCCGCGGGTTGTCCACCGCGGCCGCGCCCAGGGAGCCCTGCGAGTGGCCGGCGGTCTGCGCCTTGTCCACGTTCAGGCCTAGGTCCCGCAGCTGGCCCACGGCGGCGATCTGGCCCAGGACGATGCCCGGTACCGAGTAGGCCGGGAAGGCGTCCGCGTCGACGGCCTCGGCCGCCGGCGCGCCGGGCTTGTCCGCGGCCGCGGCCTCCGCGCTGGTGGCCTCCGGGCTGTTCAGCAGGGACTCCAGGCGCTCGAACACGCCCGGGCAGGTGGAGGCGATGGCCCGGGCCACCGGGCCGGCGGCCACGCGCACCTGGGCGAGCAACCCGGTCAACTGCTCCGCCTGCGGGCTCGCCCCGGCGGCGGCCACTGCCTCTTGCCAGGGGGAACCTTGGCCGGCGAAAAGGAGGGCCGGTGAGGTCTCAGCGGCGTTTAACGTCAACAAGGGAGTCAAAGACATATAGGTGTCTACCTCGATTTTTCTGGATTTGGCAACAAATTGTGCGGCACCAACTTCTCCTGTTGCTGGAAACGATGTTGTTAGCAATAGGAAATCAATGCGGTCTAGACACAGTAACCCATCCCACAGCCGCAGGCGTACCGCCACGCGCGAAATGTGAGTAATTACTCATATTTTGGGGGAGGGTGACTTCCTTGCACACCCCGCCACGGATCCGTTGGCCCATTCCCATGGACCCGGCCGCGTCCAATCGACAAATCAGTAGCGTGCAGCCCCGTCCCGTCCGCGAACTCGCGGCGCACCCCAGCAAGTCGGATATACGGCTGCGGCTCAGTCTGGGCGGATAGTGGTGAAGCAGTCATGGTGGATGTCCCGGGGTTTAAGAAGCTGTAATAACTTCGGCGGTCGTGAAGGTGTCGCGGTGCTCTACCGTCGCACTGACAACAGGGCCGACCTCGGCAATTGAGGTACCTGTAGCCTTGCTGAGCTTGCCCGGCCCTAGCTCCGCAACGATATCCACCGCACGGTCGCCTTCGGGCAGGCTGCACTGCTTATCGATGCACCCCGCCTCCTTCTTGTTACTGAAATCAAGGGTGATACTCGCGTAGCTGGCGTTTACCTGCGCGGCGTAGTTGTCGTCCGAGGAGTCAAAGCCCGCGTCACGGGCTTCTTCCAGGACGCGATCCACCGAATCCTCCGACACCGAGTTGTCGGTAAGTTCTGCGCGGCGCTTGAAGGTGACGTCGTAGGAGTCCTCGCCCTCCTTATGGCGCAACCGGATACTCCAACCCTGGGAGCCGTAGAAGCGGTCCGGGGTGTCTGCATAAACGGAGCGCTCCGTGCCTTCGAACTCCCCGAGTTTAAAGCGGGACGTCAGCGCCTGACTGGGCTGCCCCTCGGCATCCACAGCGTCACCTTTAAGGAGCAACTTCACCTGGTAGTCGGGCTCAGCAACCGCAGCAGCAGACGCCTCTCCAGCCCCGCCGGGGGCAGCCATCGCAACCGCCATGAGCATGCCGCAGGCAGCTTCGATACTTCTCTTAAACACGGCGAGAATACCAGAGTGCTTAGGTTTCGAAACTACTAAATAGTTATGTAGATAACGTGAACATCAGGTAAAGCACTACGTCCTGCCCCGCACAGATAATGGACTCTGCTCCCCAAGCACAGCTGACGCACGCAGCTTTAGATAATCCATTCGGATAAACGCCCCGCCGAGTCTGGTCGTTCACATCCAATTTAAAGTGATTTGTCTACATCCCCCTAAGGAGCGTGAATGTCGAAGCTCAGCATCGACCAAAAGGCCGTCTTGTCGCTGTTCAGCGATAAGCGGGCCGATTTCCTCATCCCCGACTACCAGCGCCCCTACGCGTGGACCGAGGATCAGTGCCTGACCTTATGGGAAGATATTTTCGCTTTCGCCATCCCGGAAGGCGACGTTGACCAGTTCGACGACAACGACGAGTACTTCCTGGGGCCCATCGTGACCTTTCGCAACACGGAAGGCCAGCTCGAAATCATCGACGGACAGCAGCGACTGACGACCTTGATGCTGCTCCTGCGTGCTTTCTATGCGAAGTTCGAGCACATGAAAGACGCTCGATCGGTGAAAACCCGCGATCTTATCGCGTCGTGCCTGTGGAAGACCGATGAGTTCGGCGACCCCGACTACGAACAGCTGAAGATCGACTCTGAGGTAGCCTCCGACGACGACAAGGGCGAGTTTCTCGAAATCCTGCGAAAAGGTGAGGTAGTTCCGGGCCGTCGCAGCCGGTACGCGGAGAACTTCGCGTTCTTCCAACGCAGCATCGACGAGTTTGTCGACAAGTTCCCGACCTATACGCCTTCGCTGGCCATGCGCATCCTGAAGAACCTAATCCTGCTTCCGATTGAGGCAGAATCCCAGCGAACAGCCCTTCGGATCTTCTCCACGCTCAACGACCGCGGGCTGCCGTTGGCGGATGCGGACATCTTTAAATCGCAGTTCTACAAGTACTTCGCGGATAAAGACAAGAAGGACGAGTTCATCGATCGCTGGCGGGTGCTGGAAGAGACCAGTAGCCGAATCTTCGACCGGTCCAGTTCCAATGCGATGGATGAGCTGTTCACGCGCTACATGTACTACCGGCGTGCGAAGCTGGGTATTCGCAAGACGACGACGGTGTCCCTGCGTGATTTCTATGAACGTGGCAACTACGAGCTGCTGAAATCAGAGCAGACCCTTGCTGACCTGGAAACCCTCCTCTCGTTCTGGGTAAGAGTCAACGACCAGGAAGGCTTTAGCGAGGAAGTAATCCGCCGACTCTTCGTCATGTCGCACGCGCCGAACAGCATGTGGACCTACTTCGTGTCCGTGTACTACATGCATAACCATGATGAGAACGGCGAACTGGATGACAACAAATTCCTGGACTTCCTCTCAGGTATCAATGCATTCATCTGGGCATATTCCATTGAGCGACCCGGTGTAAACGCGCTGCGTACCCCAATCTTCCCGGCGATGGTCCGGCTGGTCAACGACGAGCCAGTTACTTTCGAGCAACACCGTTTCGACCGCGCCGGCTTGGAAGAGCGGATAAAATCTTTCCGATTTAACAATGGGCGACCGATTACCCGTTCCATGCTGGTGTGGTGGGCCTTCCAGGATCCCGATCAGCAGCCGTTCGATCCGGATGTGAAGCTCGAGCTCGAGCACATCTACGCCAAGAAGCGTGCCGACGTGGAAAACTCCCTCGACCCGCGCAGCCTGCTCGAATCACTGGGCAACAAGGCGTTCCTGGAAAAGTCCATCAACATCCGCGCATCGGACTACCGCTTCTCCGACAAGAAGAACTACTACAACGGCTTCACCACGTCCCGCGGCCAAGTCCGCCCAGGCACCCGCAACGTCGAGCTTACGAAGCTCGCGGAGAATCAAAACGACTTCAAGCAGGAGGACATCATCGCACGAAACGAGAAGATCGTGTCCAGTTTCCTGGACTTCGTTGGCGAGTGGGGACTGCTCACTGACGACTAAGCCGGGCGGTTAACTCATACAACGGGCGGCCCCGATGCTTCTTTCAAGGACGGAGAGAGCGCGCTGAAGTTCTTAGGTTTCGCTACTCCTAGGATTTTGTGGCCGGCCGTGGTCTACAGGGCCAGCGTTGACCGTGTCGATAGATACGCGAAAAGAGCTCCTGAAACCTAATCCATCTGGATGGACTTAAAGGGTCTCAGGAGTTCTTTTCGGGGATTAATTAGAGGACCAAATCATCCAGTTCCCACTACAGGTGAGCGGTTACGCCAGGGCCGTAGGGGATTTCAAAGGCGAAGAATACGAGGAAGACTGCCAAGAAGGTGCAGAAAAAACGCAATCGTGTAGGGCAGCATGAGGCTGATATATGTACCCACGCCCGCACTCTTGTCGTACCGGCGGATATAGCCCAGGACGATCGGCAGGTAAGGGGACACCGGAGTGACCATGTTCGCGGAGGAGTCACCCATGCGGTAGGCCGCCAGGATGAAGCCGGGGTGGTAGCCCAGCTGCATAAACAGTGGGACGAAGACAGGCGCTTCCAAAGCCCACTTGGCGCTGCCCGACGGAACGATGAGGTTGAGCAGGGCGGTGAACACGATGTAGCCGATAATCAAGAAGATCCCGGTAAAACCGACTTCCTTCTGGGGTGGCCTAAGAATTCGGTCCAGTTGGTTTAAGCGTTGACCGTGTTTTCATGTTTCCATTGTTCCGCATACTTCCGCGGCTGAGGTAGCCCAGGGAGGAATGCGGGTGGAAGTCATTGTACCGCTGCGACCACTGTCCCACGAGCATCCGTGCGTGTTCGAGATTGTCGATGCTGTTGTCTTCTAAGAGTTCGTCACGCATTCGGTTGTGGAAAGACTCGACATACCCGTTATGCCAGGGCTGTCCTGGCGGGATAAACGCCTGAATCGTTTCATCCTCCTCAGCCCATTCGTTGAGCGCATGAGCGATGAACTCGGGGTCGTTATCCATCCGGATCACCCGCGGGCGCCCGCCTTGGTCACAACAAGC
>NZ_JASTTF010000006.1:0-130750 GCF_055700955.1 Corynebacterium sp. 1103A | reverse complement strand
GCCAGCCGAACCCCACGACTGCCTCAACACGCGAAAAGGCGCCACGGACCACGCCCGTAGCGCCTACTCGGCGTGCCTAGAGGCCCAAGACCGGCCCGTTGGCGCGGACGAGCTGGCGGGCTTCCTCGCGGACGACATCGTAGATGGTCAGCGTCGGGGCCAACTGCGCGAGCTCCGCCCAGGTGGTCAGGTGCTCCGGCTTCAGCGGCACGTAGTAGGAGACTCTGCCCTTGAGCTCGGCGGCGCCGGCGCGCGTGATGTGCGCGGCCATGGCCGACAGGTAGGGCACCCAGGCCCACTGGTTCTTCTGGCGCTTGCCGGCGGTGTGCGCAAACCGGCGTAGCAGGTGCAGGTGCGCGCGGATTTCCTCGCCGACGACGTTCGCCTCCTGCTTCATCATCTCTTCCCGGAACTCCGCGAAGCCCGTGACGTCGATGAACTTCTTCCGGCGGCGCAAGATCTCGGCCCAGCCGTGGCGCAGGGCGGAGGTATCGGCGACGCGGCGGGCGGCGGCGACATCGTAGAGCGCCTCCAGCGCCTGCTGCGTGTTATTCGCCTTGGCCGCCGTCAGGACCTCCTTCATCACCTGCTGCGTGTCCGCGGTGCCGGTGTCCTCGCCGCCGCGCAGCAGTTCCAAGAGCACCTCGCCGCCGGCGGTGCGGATGAAATCGGTGGCATCGTCCCAGTCGGCGTGCCCGTCGACCAGATCGTTGAGTTGCTCTACGACGCGAATCCACGGCAGCGCACGGAACTCCGCCACGCGCTCGCCGTTGCTGTGGAAGTCATAATTGGCCAGCCCGTGCGCGATAGCCAGGGCCGGCTGGTCGCCGGAGCGCACGTTGGACCGCCCCAGCGCCTCGAGCATGTGGCGCGGGTCGGCATCGATGGTCTTGCGCAGCACACCGGCCATCGGTCGGGTAGCGGCCGGGCCCAGGTTCCGCAGCGCGAACAGGTGGCGCCACAGCGCGGGCTGCTCGTGCTTGGCAATGGTCGCCCGCGGGTTCGTCCCGGAGAGCTTGTGGGCCAGCTCGTCGCCCTGTCCGTCGTCGAAGTAGCCGTCCTGGGCGACGATGAACGTCCGCATCGACGGCCGGTTCGGCGCCTTGGCCTGGTAGCCGGGCTGCGTCTCCACCACGTCGACGGCCAGCGGGCCGGCCTCCTGCAGCTCCTCTGGCACGCGCGTGGCAAGTTGCGCGGAAAATTCCACCCGCCACGGCGCGATGTCCGGGCGCGTGACCGGCCACAGGAAACCAGTCAGCCGCCGGCCCATCGCGTTGCCGGACAGCCGCAGGCTATCGCCCACAATCCGCCCCGACAGCTCAAACTCTGACTCGTTCAACCGCAGCAGGGTAGCCAACTGCACGTCTGGGGTGGCGTGCGCCTCCCACGCCTTCTCGAACTCGAGCTCCGAGCCGAAGGAATCCGCCAGCTCGGACCACGTCTGCGCCGCCGATGCCGGATGCCACGCCAGCGTGGCCACTAAGTTCGCGTGCGCCTCGGGGAAGGCATGCTGGATGGCGCTATTGCCCACCGTGAACACGCGTCCGTGGCGGCGGCGCTTGAGCTGGATGACCTTGACCTTGCGGGAGACCTCGTGGGTCAGCAGCAGGGCTGCAGACCCGCCGATGGCCACGGGGAAGCGCACCTTCAGCTCGCCGTTGCGCGCCAGGGAACCCTGCGGGATGGTGCCGGGGTGGGTATCCCAGTCCGGCTGTTCGCCACGCAGGTCCAGCGAATACTTCAGTGCCTTGGGCACCACCACGACGTCGAGGCAGTAGTCCACCGCGTTGGAGATCTGGAACATGGCGGTCTCGGCATCGCGGGGCACGGACTGCGTCTTGTCGAAGGGCACGTCGATGTACTTTTCCGCCGCCTTGCGCTGGGAGTAGTAGGCCTTGGTGTAGGCGTTGGCGTCGGCGGCCTGGTCGGGGTGCCTAAACTGCGCGCCGTTATAGGTCACGTGCAGGTCAAAGCCCTCGGCCATGTTGAAGGTGCGGCGATCCACCAGGGTCTCGTTGCGCAGCACGTCGATCTCGTAGCGGCCTACCCAGGCGTCCTCGTAGGCGTCGGCGACCAGCGCCAGCTCCTGGCCCTGGAACTCGGCCAACTCCAGTAGCTGCTCGACCAGCTCGCGCTCGCCCAACGGGTCGACGTAGTACAGCTCCACGGACCACTCCGGCGCCGGGTCGACCGGCAGCACCAGGCGCGGCGAGGCGCCGTAGATGCGCCCGCCATCCGTGCCGCGCACGTCCGCGATGGCGGTATCGGCGCTGCGCCACTCCGGCAGGCGCGAATGTGGGTCTTGCGGGGTGGACACGCGCACCTGGCGGGTGGTGAAGCTGGCCGGATGATCCAGCGCGATGGTCAGCGTCTCAATCTCCGCGGCGGCCAGGTCGCGCAGCTCGAACAGAGACCACTCCGGCCAGGTGGTAAAGCGCAGCTCGTCGGCGACGTCCACGGCCGCGCCCTCGGCGGAGAACTTCGTGCACGTCGGCGCCAGGACTAAGACCTCCGCGGTGGTGATGCGGTGCTGGTCCGGCAACGGGCGACAGTCCGGGCCGAAGAAGAGGACGGGGAAGTCCTCGGCCACCACGCCTAGGCGGTGCTTGGTGCCGCTGGCCGCGTGCGTGGCGGTGACCCGGGCGGTCGGCTGGACGAGCGCGACGCGGGAGGGGGCATCGCGCAGCTCGGGCGGTTGGGCATGCGGGGTAATCCGGAAGGTGTCGAAGCCGGCGTCGACGGACCACGCACTCGACGGGTCGGGCAGGACCAGGCTCAGGCGCCCGGCCTCTGGGTCGAGCTCCAGCCACGGGCAATACTCCGCGTAAGGCGCCACCGGCAGCTCCAGCGGCTCCGTGTCCACCCCGCCCGACGATGCCACCTCGCGCACCGCCTCCAGCGCCTCGCCGTCGACCTGCAGCTGGGCGGCGGCTGTGTCCCAGAAGGAGGCGGAATCGGCCAGCTGGGTGCGCGCATTGGTCAGCACGGCGGCCACGACGTTGGGGTGGGCGCCCGCGACCTCGGCCGGGGTTTCGGCGGCTGCTAGGGCGCGGCCGAACTCGGTGCTCAACCAATCGAGCTGGGCGGCGCTCAGCTCGGCCGGGTCGTGGTCGGCAAGGGCGTCGTCAGCGGCGCGCAGGCGCTCAGCGGCCGTGGAAAAGCGCTGGAGGCAAGAGGGGAAATCTGCAGGGAAGACCACGGGTTAAAACTCCTGAAGTGGTGAAGCAAGAATGTGGGCAGTAGCAGTGACAGTACTGAGCCCGAACCTTAAACGTCGGTAAAGGCTCGGGCTCGGTGGCGGGGCGGGTATTTTAGTCGAGGTAGTCCCGCAAGACCTGAGAGCGCGAGGGGTGGCGCAGCTTCGACATGGTCTTGGACTCGATCTGGCGGATGCGCTCGCGGGTAACGCCGTAGACCTGGCCGATTTCGTCTAAAGTTCGCGGCATGCCGTCGGTCAGGCCGAAGCGCAGGCGCACCACGCCGGCCTCGCGCTCGGACAGGGTGGTCAGAACGTCCTGGAGCTGGTCCTGCAGGAGGGTGAAGGAGACGGCATCGACAGCGATGACGGCCTCGGAGTCCTCGATGAAGTCGCCCAACTGACTGTCGCCCTCGTCGCCGATGGTCTGGTCCAGCGAGATGGGCTCACGCGCGTACTGCTGGATCTCCAGCACCTTTTCCTCGGTGATGTCCATCTCCTTGGCCAGCTCCTGCGGGGTGGGCTCGCGACCCAGGTCCTGCAGCAGCTCGCGCTGGATGCGGCCTAGTTTGTTGATGACCTCGACCATGTGGACCGGGATGCGGATGGTGCGGGCCTGGTCGGCCATGGCGCGGGTAATGGCCTGGCGGATCCACCAGGTGGCGTAGGTGGAGAACTTGTAGCCCTTGGTGTAGTCGAACTTCTCCACGGCGCGGATGAGGCCCAGGTTGCCTTCCTGGATGAGGTCGAGGAAGGCCATGCCGCGGCCGGTGTAGCGCTTGGCCAGGGAGACCACCAGGCGGAGGTTGGCCTCCAGCAGGTGGTTCTTAGCCTTGCGGCCGTCGCGGGAAATGGTGCGCAGGTCGCGCTTGAGCGACGGGGAGAGCTTGGCGTCCTTGTCGCCGTCGGCGAGTGCCTTTTGCATCTCGTCCATGCGGTGCTGGGCGTAGAGCCCGGCCTCAATGCGCTTGGCCAGCGAGACCTCCTGCTCCGCGTTCAGTAGCGCGACCTTACCGATCTGCTTGAGGTAGGCGCGCACTGAGTCCGCGGAGGCAGTCAGCTGGGCGTCCTTGCGGGCCTGGCGCAGCGCGGCGGATTCCTCCTCGTCCCACACGGAGGGGCCGTCGTCGTCTTCCTCGTCCTCGTCGACGTCATCGACGTCGCCGGACAGCTCCTCGTCCTCGTCGTCGAGGTGCTCTTCCAAGTCAGCGTGGTCCGGCTCGAAGTCGTCGTCAGTGACGCTGGCTCCGAACTCGTCCTCGTTGTCGGTCTCCGGCTTCTGCTCCTCGGCCGCGGTGGCCGCGAGGTTCTGCTCGTCGTCCTTGGTCTTCTTCGCGGTCACCTTCTTCGGCGTGGCCTTGCGGGTCGACTTCTTGGCGGTCTTCTTTGCCGACTTCTTCGCAGTCTTTTTGGCGGTCTTCTTCGCCGACTTCTTGGCGGTCTTTTTAGCCGACTTCTTCGCCGTCTTTTTGGCCGTCTTCTTTGCCGTCTTGGCGGCAGGCTTTCCCGCAGGGGTATTCGCCTCTGCGTCCTCGCCGAGTACCTTGTCGGAAGAATCAGTGGCTGCCACGTACGCCCTTTCGCCTTAATTGTTACAGTCAAAACCTATACCGCGCTGTGGCGGTCGGTTTATCTAGTTACGATCGACCGCCCAGTATAGAGCATTCTGGTCGACTCTTGTGACAGCGGGGTCCTGCTCCCGCCGTCGCGCCTTAGTTCTATCCTAGGGCTGGACGTGTGCGTTCACAGCCATCGCCGCGCCGATGATGCCGGCTTCGTTGCGCAGTTGCGCTGGCACGACCGGGGTATCGATAATCAGGTGCGGGCCCCACTTTTCGAATTTGCGTGAGATCCCGCCGCCGACGATAAACACCTGCGGGTTAAACAGCTTCTCGTAGGTGGCCAGCACCCGGTTGAGGCGTTTGGCCCATTTTTTGAAGCTCAAGTCCTCGCGCTCCTTGGCGGCCGACGATGCCACGTGCTCGGCCTCCTTCCCCTTCACCCGCAGGTGGCCCAGCTCGGTGTTGGGGAACAGTCGGCCGTCGAGGAGGAAGGCCGAGCCGATGCCCGTGCCGATGGTCAGGAAGATGGCCGCGCCCTGGCGGGCGACGGGATCGCCGTGGGCGGCTTCGGCGAGGCCGGCGGCGTCCGCATCGTTAAGCACGACGACCTCGCGCCCGCCCAGGTGGTCCCGGAAGAGGGCCTGGGCGTCGACGCCGATCCAGCTGGGATCGATGTTGGCCGCGGACTGGACGATGCCGTCGCGCACGATGGCCGGCACCGTAATGCCGACGGGCCCGTCCCAGCCGTGGTGGTCCACGACTTCGGCGACGGTTTCGGCCACGGCGGCGGGGGTAGAAGGTTGGGGAGTGGCGATCTTCTGCCGGGCAGAGTACAGCTGCCCGGATTTAAGGTCCACGATGGCTCCCTTGATCCCGGAACCGCCGATGTCTATCCCGTAGGCTAGCGGGGCATTTCCTGCGGTCGAATCCTCACTCGTGTGCATGCCGGAAAGTGTAGCGCATGGCGCCGCGGGCGCAGGGTTTTGAGCGGGGAGGGGGTACCCACTCTCGTGGGCTCCTACCTGCGAGTGTGACAGCGCGGCGATTGTGCTTTAGTATGCGCGATCGACATAGTTGATTTCCCTGCACAAGTTTGCATAAAAAACCGATTGGAGCGTGCAGTTATGGCAACCGATTACGACGCACCGCGGCGCCGCGTGGAAGACGAATTGGAGACCGATTCCCTGGAGGGTCTGAAGGCCGCCGAGAGCGAGAACAGCGCCATGGACGACGACGGCGAGATCGTCGAACCCTTCGAGCCGCCGACAGTCGATCTGAGCGGCGAGGAGCTCAACGTCACGGTCGTGCCGCGCCAGGACAACGAGTTTACTTGCTCCGTGTGCTTCCTGGTCCAGGACAACAAGCGCCTGTCCTACGAGGAGGACGGCGACAAGGTCTGCATGGACTGCGCCTAACTGCTCTTCTGGGCTTGAAAGCTTGGGGGATTTCAGGGCTTTTGTGCTTTAGAGTGTTTTGGGCTGGCGGGCTCTAGGCGCTGCGGAAGCTGCGCAGGGCCTGCTCTGCTTGCTCGGGGACGAAAGCCTCGATGAGTGCGGCTGGGTCCTTGCTGGCGATGAGCCAGTAGGGGGTGGGATCGTCCGGGTCGTCGAGGACAAACATTGCTAGCTCATCGACCCACTCGTGGGTCGACAGGAACGCCGCGGGGTCGAGCTGCGGGCCCAGCGCGTTGCGGCGGGCCGACTTGGGCACCGCTAGCGAGCGGGCCACGACATCGCTGGGCAGTTGGGCATCCTTCACGCTGAGCCAGCGGGTGCCGTCGGGGTCCTTTTCCACGGTGACGACGGTCGAGGACCAGGAGACCAGCACCCACACCGCCACCGCGATGAGCACGATGGCGGCGGTCAGCGGCCAGATGCCCGAGCGGTTGAGCCCGACCGTTGCCGTGGTCACGGCGACGACGATGGCGGCCAGCACCCAGAAATACCAAGGCACCCACTGGCGTTCCTGGTAGATGACCTCGGAATTCGCGCTGGGGTTCAAGACGTTGCCATTAGTGTCCGCAGGTTTCACGTTTAGCTAGTCTATCGCACCGCCCGGGGCACAAGGCAAAGCTGCCGGGCGGGGAAGGTAGGCTGTCGGGCGTGACTAGCACTCCGGATACAAACCTCTCCGTCCAGATCAAACGCCTCGACCCCGAGCTGCCGATGCCGCACCGCGCCCACCGCGGCGACGCCGGTGCGGACCTCTACGCGGCCGAGAAAGTCACCCTCGCCCCGGGCCAGCGCGCGCTGGTGGGCACGGGCATCGCCCTGGCGCTGCCGGTGGGCACCGTCGGGCTGGTGCACCCGCGCTCGGGCCTGGCCGCCAAGCAGGGGCTTTCCATTGTCAACACCCCGGGCACCATCGACGCCGACTACCGCGGCGAGATCAAGGTCTGCCTGGTCAACCTCGACCCGGCCACGCCGATTGAGATCACGCGCGGCATGCGGATCGCCCAGCTGGTGATCCAGAAGGTTGAGCTGGCCGAGTTCGTGGAGGTCTCCGAGCTGGACGAAACTGTCCGCGGAGACGGCGGTTACGGTTCGACCGGCGTGTAGGCCCCGCGGCAAGGGGCTACAGTGGAACGGATAGACGTCGATGAGTAAAGGACTTTTCAACCATGGCTTTGTGGCCTTTCGGCAAGAAGAACAAGGACAACCACGCCCCTGAGGCGCCTGCGTCGGAACCGGCGGCTGAGGCCGCGCCGGACAACGCGCCCATCGGCCGCCTGGACGACGTGCCGGATACGCCCGGCGATGCCGCGGTAGCCAACGGCTTCCCGGGCGCCGCGGGCATTAGCATCAACGTCGCCGAGCACGACGCCGTCGGCGGGGACACCGGCCCCTTCGACGGCGACAGCCTGAACTACGAGGACTTCGATTTCAGCGATTTCTCCGCCGGCACGCTCGACTTGGGCTCGATGAAGATCGCGCTGCCGAAGAGCTCCCAGGTCCAGGTGGAGATGGGCGAGAAGGGCCCGAAGATGCTCCACATCGTCACCACGGCGGGGCGCATTACCCCGGTGGCTTTCGCCGGGCCGCGCTCAAGCGGGCAGTGGGAGTCTTCGGCCAAGGAGCTCATCCAGGGCATCGAGAACGACGGCCTGCCCACCCGCCTGGAGGAAGGCCCCTGGGGCACTGAGATTGTTGGGTCGAACGACAACGGCGAGATCCGCATCATCGGCGTGGAGGGCCCGCGTTGGATGCTGCGCGTGACCCTGGCCGCCCCGAAGGGCAAGTCGGAAGAGCTGGCGCGGATCGGCCGCGAGCTGGTCGCGCGCACCTTCGTCTACCGCGGCGACGAGCCGATCCTGGCCGGCAACGCCCTGCGCGTGGTGATGCCGCCGGCCCTGGTGGAGCAGCTGCAGAAGGCGATGCAGCAGCGCCAGGCCGGCAACACCAACGCCGGGAGCGCCGACACCGGCAGCGCAGGCAGCGCAGGCACCGCGGGCAACGGCGGCCAGGACGGCCAGCGCACCGCCGCCGACGAGGAGCGCGAAAAGCAGCTGCGCGAGCAGATGTGGCGTCTGCTGAGCAACGGCAACAGCACCGGCACTGGCAACGGCAACGCCGGCGGCAATTCCGCCGGCGCGGACAACGGCAGCGCTGACGGCGCTGACTCGCAGGACGCCGGCGACGACAACTCCGACCGCTAGCTCGACCTCTAAGAAAGACTTACGTGGCTGATAATAAACCCCTCGAGGACCAGACCCTGCTTGAGCAGATGGGTGGAGTGACCGGGCTGGTGGCGGCGACGCTGCCGGTGGTCGTGCTCATCCCCGTCAACAGCATGTGGGGCTTGGGCCCCGCGCTGCTGGCGGCCATCGGCGTGGCTGTGGCGGTGGCCATCTGGCGCGTGGCGCGCAAGGAATCGCTCCAGCCGGCTATCTCCGGCCTGCTGGGCGTGGCCATCTGCGCGGGCATCGCCTACGCCACCGGCGACGCGAAGGGCTACTTCCTGTACGGGATCTGGGCCTCGCTGGTGCTATGCATCGCCGCGGTCGTGTCCATCCTGGTGCGCTGGCCGGCGGTGGGCGTTATCTGGAAGGGCATCAACGGCGAGGACATGGCCTGGCGCCAGATCCCCGCCGCGCGGCGCGCCTACGCGCTCGCCACGGCGGGCTGGGCCGTGGTCTTCCTGGCCCGCTTCGTGATCCAAAACGGCATCTACAACGCCGGGGAGACTACCGCGCTGGGCATTACCCGCATCCTCATGGGGTGGCCGCTGACCGGCCTGGTCACCCTCCTGACCATCTTCTTGGTGCGCCGGGCCAACCAGGCCATTGAGGTCGAAGAAGAACAACCACCCCTCGAGAAGAACGGACAACCAGACTAATGGAGACTGCGAACTACCAGGCAGGCGACGTTATCCGACTGCGCATCGACCGCATGGCGCACGGCGGGGAGGGGATTGGCCGCGCCGAGGACGGGCGCATCGTCTTCGTCCGGGGCGGCTTCCCCGGCGACGAGGTCATCGTCCGCCTCGACAAGGTCAAAAAATCCATGCTGCGCGGCACCGTAACCGAGGTGGCAACCGCCGGCCCAGTCCGTGTGGATTCGGCTTGCCCGGCCGCCGCGGCGGGGGCGGGCTGCTGCGACTTCGCGGAGGTCGATCCGGCCCAGGAGCTGGGCATCAAGGCCGACGTCCTGCGCGACCAGCTGGCCCGCGTCGGCCACCTGGACGCTCACGGCGACCTGCCGGAGCTCGAGCTGCGCGAGCTGCCTCCGCACCGCGGCTGGCGGACCCGAGTGCGCCTAGGCGTCGACTCCCGCGGCCGGGCCGGCACCCGCAAGCGCGCGTCCAACGACCTGGTCACCGACGTCGCCTGCACGCAGCTGGCGGCGGGGCTGGTGGACGGCATCGTGGGCCCGGGTGCGCGCACGTTCACGCCGGGCGCGGAGGTCATCGCGGTGCTCGATGGCACCGGGGCTCGCCACGTCATCGAAACCCGCAAGGGCCCGCGCGGCAAGCGGGTGGAAAAGATTGAGCAGGTCGTCGAGGGATCCGCCGGCGTCGTCGAGGAGGTAGACGGGCACCGCTTCGAGTTTCCGGCGACCGCGTTCTGGCAGGCCCACCGCGGCGCGCCGGAGGCCTATACCCGCTTGGTCGCCGAGCTGCTGGGCACCGGCAACGGGCCCGCCTGGGATCTTTTCGGCGGCGTCGGCCTCTTCGTGCCGACGCTGAGCGCGGCCACCGGTGGCGCGGAAATCTACTCGGTGGACCTGTCGCCGGCCGCGCGCCCGGATCAGCAGCCCGGCCTGGCCGACTGCGCGGTGCGGGTCAAATCCGCCCGCGTGGAAAAGGTCGTCGGCCAGCTGCCGCCAGCCGATTCCGTCGTCCTGGACCCGCCGCGCGTCGGCGCCGGGGAGCAGGTCGTGGCCCGCATTGCCGATGCCGCTCCTAACCGCGTCGTGCACATCGGCTGCGACCCGGCCGCCCTGTCCCGCGACCTGTCCGCCTGGGTCGAGGCGGGCTACGGCGTCGACCGGATGGTCGTCGTGAATGCTTTCCCCGGCACGCACCACTTCGAGACCCTGGTGCTTTTGACCCCGCGTGCGAGCCACGATGTACGGTAGAAAATAAAACCAGCGGGGCACCGCTGCGATTGAAGCAAAA
Organism: Corynebacterium sp. 1103A; assembly: GCF_055700955.1. Lineage (NCBI taxonomy): Bacteria > Bacillati > Actinomycetota > Actinomycetes > Mycobacteriales > Corynebacteriaceae > Corynebacterium > Corynebacterium sp. 1103A. Next base: position 120,376 of record NZ_JASTTF010000006.1, on the reverse strand, counting down.
TTAAGCAAAGGAGTAGTTGAGCACTCCATGAGAATCATTGATTCGATTGACTCGCCGAAGGATCTCAAAAAGCTCGATGGCGATGAGCTGGAACAGCTTGCTGCGGAGATCCGCCAGCTGCTCATTGAGAAGGTCTCCGTCACCGGCGGCCACCTAGGGCCGAACCTAGGAGTGGTGGAGCTGAGCATCGCTTTACACTACACGTTCAACTCGCCGCAGGACGCGATGGTCTTTGACACCTCGCACCAGTCTTATGTGCACAAGATGCTCACCGGCCGCGCCGGCGATTTCGACAGCCTGCGGCAAAAGGGCGGGCTGTCCGGCTACACGCGGCGGGCCGAGTCCGCGCACGACTGGACGGAGTCCTCGCACGCCTCGGCGTCGATCTCCGTGGTCGACGGGCTGTCCAAGGCCTTCCGCCTGGCCGGCGAGCCGCACCGCAACGCCATCGCCATCGTGGGCGACGGCGCCCTAACCGGCGGCATGTGCTGGGAGGCGCTCAACAACATCTCGGCGGACAAGGACCGGAACGCCGTCATCGTGGTCAACGACAACGGGCGCAGCTACGCGCCGACCATCGGCGGCCTGTCGGAGAACCTGGGTCGCATCCGCTCCCAGCACGGCTACGACGAGCTGATGGCCCACGGTAAGAAGACCTTAAAGTCGATGGGCTGGGTCGGCGAGCGCGCCTTCGACGCCCTCCACGCCTTCAAGGAGGGCGTCAAATCCTCGGTCTTGCCCACGGAGATGTTTCCCGAGCTGGGCATGAAATACATCGGACCCATCAACGGCCACGACCTCGAGGCGCTCAACCACGCCTTCCGCTACGCCCGCGACTTCGAGGGCCCCATCATCGTCCACGTGGTCACCGAGAAGGGCCACGGTTTTGCCCCGGCGGTTAACGAGCCCAAGGACCAGATGCACTCGACCGGCGCTATCGACCCGGTCACCGGCGTGCCGAAGGGCAAGAGCCAGCCCGGGTGGACCGCGGCCTTTTCCGAGGAGCTCATCAAGGCCGCCGAGCGCCGCGACGACATCGTGGCAATCACCGCGGCGATGGCCGGACCGACCGGCCTGATGCCCTTCGCGGAGCGTTTCCCGGACCGCTTCTACGACGTCGGCATCGCCGAGGCGCACGCGATGGCCTCTGCCTCCGGGCTGGCCCTGGGCGGGCTGCACCCGGTGGTCGCGGTCTACTCGACGTTCCTGAACCGCGGCTTCGACCAGCTGCTCATGGACATCGCCCTGCTGGGGCTGCCGGTGACCGTGGTGCTGGATCGCGCGGGCGTGACCGGCTCGGACGGCGCCAGCCACAACGGCGTCTGGGACATGGCCCTAACCAGTGTCGTGCCGGGCATGCGCGTGGCCGCCCCGCGCGACGGCAAGCGCCTGCGCGAGCTGTTCAACGAGTCCCTGGAAATTTCCGACGGGCCCAGCGTGGTGCGCTTCCCGAAGGGCAACCTGCTCGACGACATGGACGCCGTCGACACGCTCGCCGACGGCACGGACGTCATTTACACCAACGTCGGCTCGTCCTCCGGCGCCGCGGCCAGCGATGCCGAGGCACGCCGCGACGTGCTCATCGTCTCGGTGGGCGCGATGTCGGCGCGCAGCATCGCGGCCGCGAAGTTGCTGGCCGAGCAGGGCATCGGCGTGACGGTCATCGATCCGCGCTGGGTCGCACCCGTGCCGGAGTCCGTGGTGCGCCTAGCCGCGGACTCCGGCCTGGTGGTCACGGTGGAAGACGGCATCAAGCGCGGCGGCATCGGCTCCCTGGTGGCCGAAAAGCTCAGCGATACCCAGGTGGACACCCCGCTGCGCCGCCTCGCGTTCCCGAACTACTTCCCGCTGCACGCCTCCCGCGGCCAGCTGCTGGAAGACGTTGGGCTAGCACCCGAGGGCATTGCCGAGTCCGTCCAAGAGTGGCTCGGCTAGAAGCTGTTGATGCGCCGCGCGATAATCGGCACAGCCCATTCCAGCTGCCACGGGCGTACACCGTTGGCAAACAAGAAGTCCACCAGGTCGGCCGTGTCGGCTAGGCGGGCCTTGGGGCCGAGCGCGGCCCAGATCGCGGCCCGCAGGGTGGCGGGCTTGATGAGCAGGGAGTCATCGACGGCCAAGTCCTGGCCCAGGTCGGTGAAGTCCTGGCGGGCGGCCTGGTAGAGCTCCCAGAGCTCGGCCGGCCAGGCGGCCTTCCCGGGGGCCTCGCGGCGGGTGCGCTGGGGGCGAGGCCAGTCACTGGCCGGCAGGTCGCGGGCGCGCTCGACGACGTCCCACCACAGCTGCGTGGCCGATTTCCGCTTGCGCGGAAAGCCCTTGACGCGGGCCAGCTCGGCGGGTGAATTCGGCAGCGTGCGCGCGACATCGATGAGCACCTTGTTGCCCAGCACCCGCGGCGGGGCGATGTCGCGGTGGGCGCTTAACGCGTCGCGCTTAATCCACAGGGCCTTGGCCACGGCGAGCTGCTCGCTGCGCCGCAGGGTGCTCAGGCCCTTGAGTTCGCGCCAAGAGCCGGGCTCCGGGGCGGTGGTCCCGGCGTGCTCGGCGACCAGCGCGTCGAACTCCTGCAGCGCCCAGTCCAGCTTTTCCTCCTCGGCCAGCACGTCCTTTAGGGTCTCGGCCAAGGGGAGAAGGAACTCGACGTCGAGGGCGGCATACGCCAGCCAGTCCTGGGGCAGGGGCCGGGTGGACCAGTCCACGTAGCCGTGGGCCTTTTCTAGCTCAACGCCCAAGATCTCATCGACCATGTGGCCCAGGTTGGGGTGCTCGAAGCCGGCCATGCGGGCGGCGACCTCGGTATCGAAGAGGGATCCCGGCTTCAGGCCCAGCCAGGCCAGGCAGGGCAGGTCCGTCTTGGCGGCGTGCAGGACCCAGGACTGGCCGTTGATAGCGCCGCCGACGTGCTCCTGGACGGCGGCGGCGTTGCCCTCCGGGTCAATGAGCACGGTGCCGGCGCCGGCGCGGTGGAGCTGGAGCAGGAAGGCGCGGTCGTTGTAGCGGTAGGCGCCGGCGCGCTCCGTGTCGACGGCCAGCGGCCCCGTCCCGCCGGCTAGCCGCGCTGCGGCGGCGGCGATCTCCTGCGGGGTACTGGCGACCGGCGGGATGCCTTGTGCCGGTACTCGTCTAAGCTCACTCATGGTATGCCAGGCTACCCGCGCGCTGGCTTATCCGCGCCCCAACTGGGTAACGCCCTCCGGGGGCAGGCCGGCCACGTTCGCCAGTACGGCGGCAAAGGCCTCCACGTGCGGGCCCAGTTCCAGGTCCTCGGCCGTCCAGGACGCGCGCATCTCGAGCTGGTAGGCGCGCGGCGGGCCGCCGATCTCGCCGTAGCGCACAGAGGTGGTTGAGGTGACGGTGCCGCCCAAATTCGTGTGGCGGGCGGCGCAGTCGGCCATGCCCTCGGTCAGCCACTCCCAGGCCACGTCCGGCAGGAGGGGATCGCCGGCGACGTCCGGGTCCATGTCGGCCTGGATATAGGCGACTAGGCGCATGGGCCCGTCCCAGGCCTCCTCGGCGCCGGGATCGTGGAGGAGGATCAGGCGGCCGAAGGCGTCGCCGCTGCTGTCGGTGGGGATGGAGTCGGCATCGTCCGCGCCGCGGTCGACCTCGAGCCCGATGGCGTGGCTGTACGGGGCGAGCCGCTGCGGCGGGCGGATGGATCCTAGGGAAATCTCGGGGCGCAAGCGCGCCTGGTGCATGGACTCCACGGCGCGGTTAAAGGTGGCCGGCGTGGTGGTCTCGCCGTCGGCGGGGGCATCGTTAGCGGCAGGGGAGGCGCTGTGCGGCTGGGAAGTCTCGGAAATGCTCACAATCAATCAAGCTATATTTTCGCCGGCGCCACTGGTGGGAGGCGCGCCGTGCCCCCAGTTGGCCAAGTATCCAACTAATGGTGGATACTGGAGGGGTCATGTCCTAGTCAGACTCGTACGTCCTTTGAAAGGGGATTGTCCATGGCGAAGCTCGATTTTAATAAGCTCAACGAAGTCCAGCAGTACTCCCAGCACGCGGTTTTCCGTGCCATCCCGGGAGCCTTGGGGGCCGAGCGCGACGACATCATCGCCCAGGCCCAGGACTTCTTCGCCCGCCTGGCGGAGGAAGGCAAGGTCACCGTCCGCGGCATCTACGACCTGTCCGGCATGCGCGATAGCGCCGACTTCATGATCTGGTGGCACGCCGAAGAATTCGAAGATCTGCAGCGCGCCTTCGCGGACTTCCGCCGCACCACGGTGCTTGGCCAGGTCACGGAGGTGACCTGGGTGGGCAACGCCCTACACCGCCCGGCGGAGTTCAACAAGTCGCACCTGCCGTCGTTCATCATGGGCGAGGATCCGGGCGACTGGATCGCCGTCTACCCGTTCGTGCGTTCCTATGACTGGTACATCATGGACGAAGCAAAGCGCCGCAAGATCCTGGTCGAGCACGGCATGGCCGCGCACGACTACGCCGACGTGCGTGCCAACACGGTCCCGGCCTTCGCGCTGGGCGACTACGAGTGGATCCTGGCCTTCGAAGCCCCGAGCCTCGACCGGATCGTCGACCTGATGTACGTCATGCGCTACACCGAGGCCCGCAACCACGTGCGCGAGGAAATCCCGTTCCACACCGGGCGCCGGGTTTCTGACGTGGCAGAACTCATCAAGGTCCTGCCTTAAGCCTTAAGTGCTGCTAGACCTCGCGCTCGTCGAGGTCCAAGCAGATGGAGTTAATGCAGTAACGCAGGTCGGTAGGGGTGTCGTAGCCCTCGCCGGCGAAGACGTGACCGAGGTGCGAGTGGCAGTTGGCGCACAGCACCTCGGTGCGCACCATGCCGAGCGAGCGGTCCTCGCGCTCGATGACCGTGTCGACGTCCTTGGGGGAGTAGAAGGACGGCCACCCGCAGTGGGAGGCGAATTTCTCGGTGGAGCGGAAAAGCTCGGCGCCGCAGGCGCGGCAGGAGTACACGCCCTCGATGGTGGTGTCGGTGTACTTGCCGACGTGCGGCGGCTCGGTCCCGCCCTGGCGCAGGACGTAGTATTCCTCGTCGCTTAAGCGCTTTTTCCAGTCGGCGTCGGCAATGAGCTTGAAATCAGTGGGCTGGTTGGTCATGCCGCCCAGTGTAACCGGCGCCGCGGCACTGGCCTAGGTACCAGCCGGTCACGCTGGCCGCGCAGGCCACGATTAGCAGGAACCACCCGGCGGTGCCCAGGAAGAAATTCGCCCAGCGCCCCGCGTCCGGCCAGTGGGTGGAGGTCCAGGTGGCCGGCAGCAGGAAGCAGGCCGCGGCGGCCCAGGCCAGCCATGAATGAAAAACGCTGCGCGGCAGCACCGCGGTAAACATCAGCGGGAACAGCCACATCGAGTAGTACTGCTGGCCCAGCGAGGACAGGAAGAAGATGCCGACCAGCAGCACGCCGGTGGTCGTCAATGCCCACAGAGCCGGGTCCGTGTTCCGCCAGCGGAGAAGCAGCATGACGGCGACAGCCACCAGCACCGCCGCCAGCACCCAGACGGGGTAGTAGGCCCAGCCGGGCAGGTCGAAATAGGCGCGCAGGCCGTCCCAGGAGGAGTTGGCGTAGTCGCGGGTGGTGCCCAGGTAGGGCACCAACCGGCGCAGGTAGTCCCCGGCGTCCGGGATAACCGGCCAGGCCACCACGTTCAGGCCCACCGGCACCGCAATACCTGCGGCCACGGTGAACCAGCGGGCCTTGACCAGCGGTAGGACCAGCAGCGGGGCGAACTGCGGCTTGACGGTAATGGCCAGGCCTAGCACGATGCCCGCCCACAAGCTCGCTCCCGCGCCCCGTAGGCCCAAAGCCAAAAACCCGCTGAGTGCCAGCAGCAGCAGGCCGTTGATGTTGGCGAAGGTCAGAGTGTTGGTGACGGCCTCGGTGGCGAAAGCCAGGGCGATGCTTGCCGGCCACAGCGGGCTGGACAAGCGGTGGCCCACCACCCGGGTCAAAATCGCCAACGCGCCGACGATCGCCGCGGCGTTGACCAGGATGAAAAACACGCGGGCCAGGGGAAAATTGTCCACCAGGCCCAGCGGGTAGAGGAGCAGTGTGGCGCCCGGGTTGTAGAGGTAGAGCGGGTCCACGTGGTGGTAGGCCTGCTCGTAGACGGCCTGCCCGTCCAGGGCGCGCCGCACGGCGTAGTAGACGGTGCTGAAGTCATCGGTGGGCGCGCCGTTGAAGGCGCGGACCAGCACGGTGTTGAGCGCCAACAGGATGGCCAGCGGCCAGGCGGCCAGATTGAGGCCGGCGGGCAGCTGGGCGGGGCGGCCGGGGGCGAGCGCGGCGCGGGCAGTCCACGCGGAAGACAGGAAACTGGTACTCACGGCCAGCCAGTTTACGGCCTCGGCGCGCGGCGGTAACGCAGAAACACGGTGCCGTCGGCATCGGGGGCGCAATTGTCCAGAGTGAGGCGGGTAGTGCGGGGTGAGGTGGCATCGTTGGCGCGGACGACGGGGGTCTCCACCGCCGACGTGACCGTGGGATCGAGGGTCAGGTAGAAGGCGTCGATGGCGTCGGCGGCCACGAATTGGGACAAAAGGCCCGGCCCGCCCTCGCAGACGATGCGCCCGTAGCCCCGGGCCCGCAGGCAGGCCAGGAGGTCGGCGGGGCTCGCCGTCCCGGCGTCGAGGACCTCCGCGCCCTGGGCCGCCAGCCGGCGGGTGCGCTCGCGTACTCCGGCCTGGGCGAGTGCGGCGTGCGGGACCAGCAGCAGCGGGGCGGTGGTGAAATCAGTGAAGAAGCGGGAGTCCGGATCCATGTCCGCGCTGCCGGTGACGACCGCAATTGGGGCCGGGGCCCCTGAGTTGGAGGTCGCGCCGCCGTAGTCCTCGGCGCGCACGGTGGACGCGCCCACCACGATGACCTCGGCCCATTCGCGCAGCCCCTGCAACAACTGCGCGTCGGTGTCGTTGCCGAGGCTGTGGGACGTCCTGGCCGCCGAGGCCGAGCCCGAAACCGTAGCGACCACCACCGCCCGGACTTCAGGGCGGTCGGGGCCTACTAAAGCGTTGATATCCATGGCCACCATCATAGGGTGCGGATACAAAAAGAGCGCCTCCCCATCACAAGGGGAGACGCTTTATAAGTGGTGGTCCCAGCTGGGATCGAACCAGCGACCTTTCCGGTGTGAACGGAACGCTCTTCCACTGAGCCATGGGACCGTGCTGGGCTAAAATGTAGCACGGTGCCGCGCGATCCGGCGAATCCCCAGCAAAATGGCGGTCCCGGTGGGGCCGCGGTGGCCCGGATACCGGGGTGCGGGTCGCGGGGATGACAGCGGTGTCATTTAGCTTGCGCTACACCCCGCCGCGAAGGTCCCAAGAACCGGCCTGTGAGCGGGCGATTTGTAAACAGGGACCGGTTCAGGATAATGTTTTTACTCGCACCGCACAGAAAGCTTCAGCTGGAGACGGTGCATGCGGATGTAGCGCAGTTGGTAGCGCATCACCTTGCCAAGGTGAGGGTCGCGAGTTCGAGTCTCGTCATCCGCTCCACGCTTTCTTTTTTAAAGAAGGTGTTAATCCCGCGCGATTAGCTCAGTGGGAGAGCGCTTCCCTGACACGGAAGAGGTCACTGGTTCAATCCCAGTATCGCGCACCACGGGTTTTCCAACCTCGTTGGGAAGTCCTGAAACCGGGCCTGGTTTCAAATTTGCGGATGTAGCGCAGTTGGTAGCGCATCACCTTGCCAAGGTGAGGGTCGCGAGTTCGAGTCTCGTCATCCGCTCCAACACAGTTTCACTTTGTATACTTGTGTGAGGCGGCATACGCCACGGTGGAATGGCCGAGTGGTGAGGCAACGGTCTGCAAAACCGTGCACACGGGTTCGATTCCCGTTTCCACCTCCAGTTAGCGTGGCCACCGGCGACGCCTGCGCGATTAGCTCAGTGGGAGAGCGCTTCCCTGACACGGAAGAGGTCACTGGTTCAATCCCAGTATCGCGCACCACGGGTTTTCCAACCTCGTTGGGAAGTCCTGAAACCGGGCCTGGTTTCAAATTTGCGGATGTAGCGCAGTTGGTAGCGCATCACCTTGCCAAGGTGAGGGTCGCGAGTTCGAGTCTCGTCATCCGCTCCACTTTTCACGCCGTCCCCGCTGGGGGCGGCGTTTTGTATGTTGGCGCTCGGGTGGGGGACAATCGGGGCACCAGTTATGACAGTGAGATCTGCGCCATTGTTGGGAACTGCTTCCAGCAATGGAGCGACTAGTCGGATACGCGTCGCGCAGCGCGGCGGAAAGCCCGCGGTGTGTGCCGCTGCGACCTTGGAACGACCAGGCGAGTCCTCGCCGTAAGGAGCAGTACATGTTTTCATTTTCCCCGCGCACCGCAGGCGCTGCGGTGGCAGCCGGTGCCTTGGGCCTGTCCGCGTGGGCAGCGCCGGTAGCCCTGGCTCACGATGCCGTCATCGGCGGCACCGTCACCGAAGGTCAGGTCCTCGACGATTTCCCCGAGACCATCACCCTGGAATTCTCCGGAATCCCGCGGGAGGGTTTCAATAACTTCGCCGTGACCAACGAGGAGACCGGGGAATTACTGTTTTCCGCCGAGCCGGAGCTAGACGAGCGCAACCTGACCATCGAGACCCCGGACGACGTCGATCCGGGCCCCGGTGACTACCAGGTAGGCTTCCAGATCACCTCCTCGGACGGGCACGCCACCCGCGGGGGAGTCAGCTTCACCGTGGCCGGCGACGACGATTCCAGCGTCGCCGCCGACGAGTCCGCCGTCCCGTCCCCGGATGAGGAGGTCGGCGGCGCCGATGGCCCGCTGAGGTGGATCCTCGCCGTCGGCGGCGTGCTGGTGCTGGCCGTCGTCGTCGTCCTGGTTCTGGCCAAGCGTCGCCCCATTGATGAACAGTAAACAAAGGAATCTGTCATGAAATACACCCGTTTTGTTGTCTCCGCAGTCGCTGCCTCGGCATTGTCCCTGGCGGCCTGCTCCCCGAGCGATGAACCCTCGGATCAGACCGACACGCAGACCACCACCACCGCCGGCGAGTCGGAGCAGGCCGCCGCTGACGACGTAAGCTTTGAGGGCGGCGTCGTGCGCGCGATGGCCGAGGACTCCGACATGACCGCCATCTTCGGCACCCTGGTCAACCACACCGACACCGACCTGCAGGTTGAGTCCTTTAGCACCAGCATCGACGCGGAGATGACCCAGCTGCACGAGACCGTCGACGGTCAGATGTCCGAGATGACCGAACCGCTGACCATTCCGGCCGACGGCGAGGCCACCCTGGAGCCGGGTGGAAACCACCTCATGCTCATGGGGGTCAAGGAGCCGGTGATGGCCGGCGAGTCCGTAGCGATTACGCTGCACCTGACCGACGGCAAGACCATCGACCTGGGCGAGGTGCCGGTGCGCAGCATCGGCGCCGGCGACGAGGACTACGGCGACCTGGGATCCACCGATCACGCCAACCACGGCGATCCGGGTGACCACGCCGAGCACGGCGAGCACGCCGGCCAAAGCGGACACTAGGGGAGGGTAAGCGAGAGCCATGACGGGACTTAATCGCCGGCATTTCCTGCAGGGCGCAGGCGCGGTGGGGGCGGCATCGTTCGCCTTAAGCGCCTGCGGCCAGGCGGAAGAAAAGGACGCGATTGAGCAGGCCAGCCAGTCCGAGCCGCTGGCGGAGGCGATCGTCGCCTTCGACGGCGAGCACCAGGCGGGCGTGGACACGGACATGCAGGCCCACCTGAACTTGGTGGGCTTTGACCTGAAGCGGGGCATCGGCAAGCGGGGCTTTCGCAACCTGATGAGCCTGTGGACGGAGGACGCCCGGGCGCTGTGCACGGGCGAGACCCCGCTGGGCTCCCTGGAGCCGGAGATGGTGGACGTGCCCGCCAATCTCACCATCACCTGCGGCTGGGGCGAGTCGGTCTTCGACAAGCTCGGCGCCGCCGACCTGAAGCCGGAGTGGCTGCGGGACATCAAGCCCTTCGCGCGGGACCAGCTCAGCGACAAGTGGGGCCAGACCGACGTCGTGCTGCAGATCTGCTGTGACGACGCCGTGATGGCCTCGCACGCCATGCGGCACATGATTCGCGCCGGCACCGACTACGCCAAGGTCACCTGGCTGCAGCAAGGCTTTGCCAACTCCTTTGGCTCCCTGCCTCACGGCGCGACCCACCGCAACCTGTTCGGCCAGCTCGACGGCACGGTCAACCCGCGCGGCGAGGAAGAATACGACCAGCAGGTCTGGATTGATGAGGGCCCCGACTGGGCCCAAGGCGGCACCTGCATGGTGGTGCGCCGCATCCGCATGAACCTGGATACCTGGGAGAAGCTGGACCGCGCCACGCGGGAAAACTCCGTGGGCCGCAAGCTGTCCAACGGCGCGCCGCTGACAGGGCAGGAGGAGCTGGACGAGCCGGATTATTCGGCCGCCGACAAGTACGGCCTGCCGGTAATCGACCCGAACTCCCACATGGCCCGGGCCCGGCCGCCGGCCGACCATCCCGAGCAGAAGCTCAAGCGGCGCCCGTACAGCTACGACCTGATGCCCGATTACGCCGACTCGCAGGAAGAAGACCTCATCCAGCTGTCCAACGCGGGCCTGGTTTTCATCTGCTTCCAGAAGGACCCGACCCGCCAGTTCGAGCCCATCCAGGCCCGCCTGGACGAGGCCGATCATCTCAACACGTGGATTAGCCACATCGGCTCCGCGGTCTATTTCATCCCGCCCGGGACCAGCGCCGGCGGCACGGGTTCGGCCTTTTGGGGATCCGCACTGTTGGACGCGGTAAGATAAGCTCCGGAATAATAAACCGCGGGCCGCGGCCAGGTATGCTGCTGCCCGCATGAGCGCAAAGGAGCGCACCAAATGGCGGAAGCTATTCCTGCAGTCCCCGTGAACTACGAGTCCTTCGTCTGCCCGGCCGGCACTGCCGTCGGGGCTGCTATGCGCGAGCTGGACCTGCCGAACAAGGGCCCGGAGGCCGTCGTGGTGGTCCGGGATGCCGAGGGCAACCTCAAGGACCTGTCCCATGTTCCGGAGACCGAACAGACCTTCACCCCCGTCGCCGCCAGCGAGGAAGAGGGCCGCGCGGTGGTCCGCCACTCCTGCGCCCACGTGCTGGCCCAGGCCGTCCAGGCGGAGTTCCCCGGCACCAAGCTGGGCATCGGCCCGGCCATTGAGAACGGCTTCTACTACGACTTCCAGACCGAGGAGCCCTTCACACCGGAGGACCTCAAGGCCATCGAGAAGCGCATGAAGAAGATCATCAAGACGGGCCAGCGCTTTGCCCGCGGGGTCTACGAGAGCCCGGAGCAGGCCGCCGAGGCGCTCGCCGACGAGCCCTTCAAGCTGGAGCTCATCCAGGACAAGGGCAACGTTGCCCCGGATTCGGACGAGGCCGCCGAGGTCGGCGCCGGCGACCTGACCTTCTACGACAACGTCAACCCGCGCACTAACGAGGTCGAGTGGTTCGACTTGTGCCGCGGCCCGCACCTGCCGACCACGAAATACATCCCGGCGTTCGCGTTGACCCGCTCCTCGGCTGCCTACTGGCGCGGCGATCAGTCCAAGGCTGGCCTGCAGCGCATCTATGGCACCGCCTTCGAGTCCAAGGAGGCCCTGGAGGCCTACCAGACGCTGATGGCCGAGGCCGAAAAGCGTGACCACCGCCGCCTGGGCGCGGAGCTGGACCTGTTCAGCTTCCCGGACGAAATCGGCTCCGGCTTCCCGGTCTTCCACCCGAACGGCGGCATCGTGCGCATGGAGATGGAAAACCACTCCCGGCGCCGCCACCTGGCGGACGGCTACTCCTTCGTCAACACCCCGCACATCACCAAGGGTGACCTGTTCAAGAAGTCCGGCCACCTGGACTTCTACGCGGACGGCATGTTCCCGCCCATGCAGCTGGACGGCGAGTATGACGCGGAGGGTAACTGCACCAAGCAGCCGCAGGACTACTACGCCAAGCCGATGAACTGCCCGTTTCACAACCTGATCTTCGCCTCCCGCGGGCGCTCCTACCGCGAGCTGCCGCTGCGCCTGTTCGAGTTTGGCACGGTCTACCGCTACGAGAAGTCCGGCGTGGTCCACGGCCTGACCCGTGCGCGCGGCTTCACGCAGGACGATGCCCACATCTACTGCACCGAGGACCAGCTCGAGGACGAGCTGACCAAGGTGCTGGAGTTCATCATCTCCCTGCTGCAGGACTACGGCCTGGACGACTTCTACCTGGAGCTGTCCACCAAGGACCCGAACAAGTTCGTCGGCTCGGACGAGATCTGGGAGCGCTCCACCAGCATCCTGGAGCGCGTGGCCACTAAGTCCGGCCTCGAGTTGGTCCCGGACCCGGCGGGCGCGGCCTTCTATGGCCCGAAGATTTCGGTGCAGGCGCGCGACGCCATCGGCCGTACCTGGCAGATGTCCACCGTGCAGCTGGACTTCAACCTACCGGAGCGCTTCGAGCTGGAATACACCGCCCCGGACGGCTCCAAGCAGCGTCCGATCATGATTCACCGCGCGCTGTTTGGCTCCATCGAGCGCTTCTTCGGCGTCCTGCTGGAGCACTACGCCGGCGCCTTCCCGGCTTGGCTGGCCCCGCAGCAGGTCATCGGCATCCCGGTGGCGGACGAGTTCGTCTCCTACCTGGAGGACGTCACCGCCAAGCTGCGCTCCCGCGGCATCCGCGCTGAGGTGGACACCTCGGACGACCGCATGCAGAAGAAGATCCGCAACCACACCACGGGCAAGGTCCCGTTCATGCTGCTGGCCGGCGGCCGCGACGTCGAGGCAGGGGCGGTCTCTTTCCGCTTCCTCGACGGTTCCCAGGTCAACGGCGTGCCGGTGGACGAGGCCGTCGAGCTCATCGACAAGTGGGTGACCCAGCGGGTCAACGATCAGCCGAGCGAGGGCAACCTCCGTGGCTAGTGGCCAAAACGCGGAATCCGAACGGCCCGCCCCCTCCGCCTATGTCGACTCCGGGGCGGGCGAGCCCGACCGCCTCGAGCGGCTCTGGGCCCCATACCGCATGGCCTATATCCAGAAGCGGTCGATGGACCCGTTCGTCGAAGCCCCGCAGAGCAGCGACGAGGACGGGCTCATCATCGCGCGCGGGCGTGAGGTCTACGCGCTGCTGAACCTTTTCCCCTACAACGCGGGCCACCTCATGGTGGTGCCTTACCGCAAGGAATCCCAGCTGGAAAACCTCACCGAATCTGAGACCGCGGAGATGATGGCCTTTGTGAAAAAGGCGATTCGCGTCCTCAAGCGGGTGTCGCGGCCGGAGGCCGTCAACGTGGGGCTTAACCTAGGTAAGGCTTCCGGCGGATCGGTGGGAGACCACCTGCACATGCACGTCGTGCCGCGGTGGCCGGGAGATAGCAATTTTATGACTATCCTGGATGGGGTTAAAGTACTGCCGCAGCTGTTGCAGGAGACGCGCCGTCTCTTGGCCGCAGCGTGGCGGGACATAGACGAGGAGGATTCGCGTGCTTAGTGTGCACGGCAGGAAACCGGCCGCGGTGGTGGTGGAGCCGGTAGCCAAAGCGGCTCTGAAGGTCGGGTTGACCCCGAACGCAGTGACCGCGGTCGGCGCCATCGTGACCATCGCCATCTCGGTGCTGTTGATCCCCTCCGGGCACCTGGTCTGGGCGGCAGTGCTGTCCGGGCTTTTCGCGGCCTTCGACATGATCGACGGGACCATGGCCCGGATCCGCGGTGGGGGCACGCCCTTTGGCGCGACGCTGGATGCCTCCTGTGACCGCGTGACCGACGGCGCGCTGTTTGCCGCCATTATCTGGTACTTGGTCTATACCGTCGACGCGCACCCGTCCACCGTGGCCGCCGGCCTCATCGTGCTGGTTTCCTCGCAGGTCATCTCCTATGTTAAGGCCCGCGGCGAGGCCTCCGGGCTGCGCATGGTCGGCGGGCTGATTGAGCGGCCCGAGCGGCTCATCATCGGCTTGGTCGGCGTGGGGCTAGAAGGTTTTGGCGTGCCCAACGCGCTGGCGATATCCCTGTGGATCCTGGCCATCGGTTCGATTTTCACCATCTACCAGCGGCTTATCATGGCCATGAAGCAGGACAAGGTAGCCGACCAAGCGCAACTTTAGGGGGCAGCGATGGCGCTGTTTTTCTCTCGCGAAATTGATTTCTCGACGCTCGGGTATCTGGCCGGCTGGCGGGTGGTCCGCTGGCTGCCGGATGCGTGGGCTACCTGGCTGTTTGACCGTATTGCGGACTTAGCCTGCGACCACGGGCGCGGCATGGACCAGCTGCGGCGCAACCTGACCCGCGTCGTGGGTGCCGAAAACGTCACGCGCGAGCTGGTGCGCGCCTCCATGCGCTCCTATATGCGCTACTGGAAGGAAGCCTTCCGGCTGCCGGCCATCCACGACGACCCCGGCCTGCACGCGCGCCTCCAACGCGACCTAGTCGGCCGCGAACACCTAGAAGACAGCCTGGCGCGCGGGCGCGGCGTCATCCTGGCGCTGCCGCACTCGGGCAACTGGGACATGGCCGGCGTCTGCCTAGTGGGCATGCACGGCCAGTTCGCCACCGTGGCCGAGCGCCTGCGGCCTGAGGTGCTTTTCGATGCCTTCGTGGACTACCGCGAGTCCCTAGGTTTCGAGGTCCTGCCACTCACGGGTGGGGCCGAGCCACCGTTTGGCAGGCTGAAAGAGGTCTTGGAGGCAGGGGGCATCGTGTGCCTGTTGGCCGAGCGCGACCTGTCGCGCACGGGCGTGCCGGTGGAGTTTTTCGGGGAGTCGGCAACCATGGCCGCCGGCCCGGCGCTGCTGGCCGCCCAGACGGGCGCGCGCCTGCACGTGGTGCACCCCTGGTTTACTTTGGATGGCTGGGGTCTGTCCTGCGCGCCGGCGCTGGAGGTGACCGACGTGGCGGAAACGACCCAGCGCATGGCCGACGGCTTCGCGGCCAATATCGCCGCGCACCCGGCCGACTGGCACATGCTGCAGCCGCAGTGGAACGTCGACGTCGGGCGGCGGCGGGCCGACCGCACCCGCCGCGCCGAGGCCGAGAAGGACGGGAGGTAAGCCCCTATGCGGATTGGCATCGTCTGCCCCTATTCCTTCGACGAACCCGGCGGAGTTCAAGCGCACATCCTTGACCTGGCCACGGTCTACCTGGAGCAGGGGCACTACGTGCGCGTCATTGGGCCCGCGGCCGAGGAGACCGAGCTGCCGTATTTCGTGGTCAAGGGCGGCCGGTCGGTGCCGATCGCCTATAACGGCTCCGTGGCCCGCCTGGCCATCGGCCCCCAGGTCTTTCGCCGGCTGCGCCA
Organism: Corynebacterium sp. 1103A; assembly: GCF_055700955.1. Lineage (NCBI taxonomy): Bacteria > Bacillati > Actinomycetota > Actinomycetes > Mycobacteriales > Corynebacteriaceae > Corynebacterium > Corynebacterium sp. 1103A. The sequence goes on along the minus strand of NZ_JASTTF010000006.1, from coordinate 105,126 downwards.
GTTCGTTACCGAAGGAAACTTCGACGTGCTGCATATCCACGAGCCGAACTCGCCGAGCTATTCCATGGTGGCGCTCTATCTGGCCACCGGGCCTATCGTGGCAACGTATCACGCGTCTGCTGCGAATTCGACGATCCTGACCCTGGCCAAGCCCATCCTGGCGCCGATGCTGGAGAAGGTCCGTGGCGGGATCGCGGTTTCCGAGATGGCGCGGCGCTGGCAGGTCGAGCAGCTCGGCGGCGACCCAGTGCTCATCCCCAACGGGGTGGACACGTCCGTCTACGCGCGCGCCCGCCAGGCGCAGGAGGACGCGCAGCGGGCAGACCCGCGCCCTGAGATCGTCTTTTTGGGCCGGCTGGATGAGCCGCGCAAGGGCCTGGACATCCTCTTAGCGGCCCTGCCCGAGGTCCACCGCGAGGTGCGGGTGACCGTGATGGGCGGGGGACGGGCCCGCGAGGTCGACGGGGTGGACTTCGTCGGCCGCGTCACCGACGCGGAGAAGGCCGAGATCCTGGGCCGGGCGGATATCTACGTCGCGCCGAATACCGGCGGCGAGTCCTTTGGCATCGTGCTGGTGGAGGCCATGGCGGCCGGCTGTGCGGTCGTCGCCAGTGACCTCGAGGCCTTCGCGGCGGTCTGCGACGTCGAATCCGCGGAGCCGGCCGGCCTGCTCTTTGCCAACGGCGATGCCTCAGCGCTGGCCCGGCAGCTCAACCACGTGCTGGACAACCCTGAGTTGCGCGACAGGCTCACCGCCGCCGGCACCCGCCGGGCGCTTACCTATGACTGGGATCATGTGGCGGCCCAGGTGATGGCGGTCTACGAGACCGTGCAGGACGGGTCGAAAGTGCAGGTGAAGTAGATGGGTACCGCCTTGCTCGTGGCGGTCGCCGTGGTGGTGACCGGGGTGATGCTCTGGGCCTATTTCACGGCCCAGCGGCTTAACACCCTGCACATCCGTACGGACGCGGCGTTGGCCCAGCTGCAAGCGGCGCTGGATAGGCGCGCGGCGGTGGCGGCGGCACTCGAGCCCCGGCTGGCCGAGGCTAGCGCGCAGGCCGAGTCGACCGCCCTAGTGCCGGGCCAGTTCACCCAGCGCAGCGACCTCGAGCACCGCCTGGGCGAGGAGATCCGCCGCTTGTGCGAGCCGCCGCCGGCGCAGCTGGTCGACGCCGAGGTGCGCGTGCAGCTGGCCCACCGCTTCTACAACGAGGCCGTGGCGGACACCCGCGCCCTACGCCTGCGCCCCCTCGTGCGCACCTTCCGGTTGGGCGGCACCGCCCGGCTACCCGAGTTCTTCGATCTGACGGCCTTCTAGCACCTGGGCGCGCAGCTCGAGTGCCCACCACGCCAGCGCGAGCACGAACATGACCACGACCAATCCGTTGCGCGCGACCAAGGCGGCCACGGGCGCCAGCTGCTCGCCCACGAAATTCCAGAGGTAGTCATAGCCGAAGGGGTAGATGAAGGTCCCCAGGCCCGCGCAGACCACCGTCATAACGCTCAAGGCCGCCACCAGTTTGCGGCGCGCACTTCCCGGCGCCGTCGTGCGCAGGGCGACCGCGATGAGCGGGCCGAACCAGATGATGTACTGCGGGGAGAAGACCTTGTTGGTCACGATAAGGCCCAGCACGATGACGGCGGCCCAGGCGATGGTGGTCTGCGGGCTCCAGCCGCCCCAGATGAAGCGGTAGAGCGCCCACAGTAGCGCGAAGGCGATGATAATGCCCATGGCCCAGGTGGTTGCCTGCACCGCGCCGTCGGTGCCCGCGCCGGCGATCTCGAAGGACTTTGACGGCGCCATGCCGATGTTGTAATTCCCCGGGTGCCGGTAGGCGTCCCACATGAAGGGCGTGGCCGCGATGGACTCGATCTGCAGGCCGCGTACGTTCTGGTAATCCAGGGGGCTGGTCAGGCGCTCCCAGCCGCCCGCGAGCAGCGTGACGCCGGCGAAGGCTACCAGGGAGACCCCGAAGGTCAGCACCCGCAGCCAGGCGCGGGCGCTGGAAAAGCGCCCGACCAGCCCGGCGGCGAGCACGCCTGGCCACAGTTTCATCGCGCAGGCGAGCGCGATGAGACTGGAGGACAGCGCCGGCCAGCGGTGGATAACAAGCGCCGCGAGGCCGACCGCGAGCCCGGGGAAGATGTCCAGGCGCATGAGGAAGACGTGGCCGGCGGCCAGCCCGAACAGCACCCAGAACCAGGCCGCGGCAAAGGCGGTCGGGCGCTTGTCGTGCCGGTGGAGGAGGGCGGCCAGGAAGGCGGCGTCGCAGGCCAGGCAGACAAGGGCGAAGACGAACATGAAGGCCATGATCTCGCTGCCGCCCAGCCAGGCGGCGAGGAAAGTCGGCCAGGTCCCGGCGTGCGGGTATTCGGTCATATCCTGCGGGTTCGATCCGAAGATCGCCGCGTGGTAGTAGAAAAGATCGCCCCGCGGCTCGTGGTTGAGCTTGATGAGCAAAGCCAGGCACAGGCGCGCGAGCACCCAGCCGGCCCACACGGCCGGGACGCGGCGAAGGACACCGCCTGCCCGCAGGAGCCTAGTCATTATTCAAAAGTCTTTTCATCATCACAAGATAGAGCACAACACGGTCAGAATCTGGCGCGTAAAGCGCCGCGAGGGCCCGCCGAGGATACGACGAGCTTAAGAGCCGCGGAGGATTTCTTCGACATCGACCGGCGGCCCCAGCGTCACGAGGACTCCAAATACGATAGCAATAACCACTACCGTCAACAGGATAGAGCGCACGGGGTGGCGCACCGCCTGCGCCAACAGGGTATCGGCGGGCCCGGCGGGGGTAGCCTCGCTGTCGGTGTCGCGGTAGCGCCACCCGCCGGACACCAGCCCGCGGCGTGCGGTCCACAGCGCGAAGGGCAGGGCGGCGAAAGGGAAGGCGGAAACGGCCAGGCCCAAGAGGCCGATCCCAACCGGCCAGCGGTTGTTGATCCAAATCAGGCAGGTCATTACCGCAAAGCTCAAGAACCCGAAGCCGTGGATGCTGCCGGCGACGGGGACGACGGCCTCGGTGACGCCGGAGTATTTCAGGGCCATACCCACCAGCAGGAGGGTCCAGGTGAACATCTCGAGCACAGCGGCGGACAGGTGTAGTTTCTGGGGAGTCATCGTCCGACCATCTTACGGAGGCTGGCGCCACCGGGTAAGGTGGGCAGCCATATATGTGGTGGGCGTCATAGTCCTCCGGCCGGTGCCACACCGCACCTGCACCGGCCAACCGCCCCGCGCGCCCTCGCGCGGCAGCGCCCACCTGGAGGAGAAGGGAGCTTTCGGTGTCGTTTCGTCAGGTTATTGAGTTGTCCGACCTGGGCGATGGGCGCTACCGCGGTCCGGGCGTGCCCTCGGAGATGCAGCGTACCTTCGGCGGCCAGGTTATCGGCCAGGCGCTGCAGTCGGCGCAGCAAACGGTCGAGGCAAAGACGGCGAACTCGCTGCACGCGTATTTCGTAGGCGGCGGGCTGTCCGCCGAGCCCATCGACTTCACCGTGCACACCGTCCGCGACGGACGCACCTTCAGCCACCGCCGGGTCACCGGCTGGCAGGGCGACAAGGAGATCGTGGAGATGCTGGTCAGCTTCCGCCGCCCCGGCGACCAGGGCCCGGAACACGCCGCGCAGCTGCCGGACGTGCCAGGCCCGGAGGAGTGCCGCGACCACGCGGCGGACTGGCCGTCGACCTCGCGCATCGTGCTGGGGGAGTGGAGCGACTGGGTCGTCGTGATGGTCCCCGACGAGTACGACAACTCGCACCACGCCCAGGACAAATACGGCGCCGGCGCGCGGCACATCTGGTTCCGCTACAACGCCGGGCTGGGCGACGACCCGGACCTGAACCAGGTGGCGCTGTCCTACCTGTCGGATATGACCTTGCTCAACTCGACGCTGATTTCGCACCCCGACGCCCGCGTGCAGATGGCCAGCCTCGACCACAGTCTGTGGTTCTTCGACGAGCTTAAAGTGGATGAGTGGTTGCTTTATGAGCAGGATTCTCCGTTCGCCGGCGGCGGGCGCGGTTTCGCCCAGGGGCGGGTCTTCCGCCAGGATGGCACTCTGGTTGCTCAAGTCAACCAGGAAGGCCTCATCCGGTGGCTGAAGGAATGACCGAGTAGGTGATCTGGGCGAGGTCTTATTCAGACCCGATGGCCTCGGCACGTATAATCGCGTTAGTTAAAACCAACTAGGAAGGGGCACACCTTATGGCCGGCCACTCTAAATGGGCGACGACCAAGCATAAAAAAGCTGCCAACGACGCCAAGCGCGGCAAGGAATTCGCCAAGCTGATTAAAAACATCGAGGTGGCGGCGCGTACCGGTGGCGGCGATCCCGCGGCCAACCCGACGCTGGACGACATGATTAAGAAGGCCAAGAAGGCCTCCGTCCCTAACGACAACATCGAGCGCGCCCGCAAGCGCGGCTCCGGCGAGGAAGCCGGCGGTGCCGACTGGGAAAACATCATGTACGAGGGCTACGGCCCCAACGGCGTGGCCATGCTGATTGAGTGCCTGACCGATAACCGCAACCGCGCGGCCACCGAGGTGCGCACCGCCATGACGAAGAATGGCGGCAACCTGGGCGAGTCCGGTTCCGTGTCTTATATGTTCTCGCGCGTCGGCGTTGTATTTGTGAAGAAGGGCGAGCTGACCGAGGACGACCTGCTGCTGGCCGTACTCGAGGCCGGCGCCGAAGAGGTCAACGACCGCGGCGAGCAGTTCGAAATTACCTGCCAGCCTGCCGACGTGCGCGCGGTGCGCAGTGCCCTGGAGGAGGCGGAGATTTCCGTCGAGGACGCTGACAGCGACTTCCGCCCGTCCGTCGAGGTCCCGCTCGGCGCGGCCGATGCCAAGAAGATCTTCCGCCTCATCGACGCGCTGGAAGACTCCGACGACGTGCAGAACGTCTACACCAACATGGATCTCAGCGACGAGGTCCTGGCTGAGCTCGAGGACTAGTAAGCCGGCCCGGGGCTTAAGAGCCTGGCAATGGGGCAGTCGGGGCGAGAATTTCTTGCCGCGGCTGCCCTTGGTCTTGTCTGCACCGGGCTGACCACACCGGGGCACCCAGGCTGGCCGTCCGGACGTAGCGCGTGTAGTATGCGTGATGAGGTACTAGAACATATGTGTGACGGAGGTAGCCGGTGAACTTGGAAGGCTTACGCGTCATGGGCATCGACCCGGGGCTGACGCGCTGCGGCTTGTCGGTCGTGCAGGCGGGCCGGGGCCGCGCCGTCATCCCCATTTCCGTCGGCGTCGTGCGCACGCCCGCGGACAAGGACCTCACTGAGCGCCTGCTGCGCCTGTCGAAGGCCGTGGCGGAGTGGATGGACGAGTACCAGCCGGACGTCGTGGCCATCGAGCGCGTCTTCGAACGCGGCAATGTCTCCACGGTCATGCAGACCGCCCACGCCGTCGGGGTCCTGGTGCTCGCGGCCGCCGAGCGCGGCTTGGACGTGCACATGTACACCCCCTCGGAGGTCAAGAAGGCCGTCTCCGGCAACGGCCGCGCTGACAAGAAGCAGATGACCGCCATGATCACCCGTATCCTGGGGCTTAGCGAGCCGCCCAAGCCGGCCGATGCCGCCGACGCGCTAGCGCTTGCCGTCAGTCACTGCTGGCGCGCCCCGGCCCTCGCCCGCGCCGAGCAGGTGCGGGAAAGGACCCAAGCCCAGCGGCAGGGCCAACAGCAATCCCTGGCGCACGCCCGCTCGGCGCAGTCAGGTTAGCCCCGCGACTTTTAAGCCCCAACCGTCCGAAACTTTAAGAACACTTTGTCTCCTAGAACTCCACCCGGGAAGAAAGGAAAGCCCTCGCCATGATCGCATCGCTGCGCGGAGAGGTCATCTCCATCGCGCTAGATCACGCCGTTATCGAATGTCAGGGCGTGGGCTACCTGGTGCACGCTGCCCCGCCCACACTTGGGCGGCTGACCCGCGGGGAGGAGGCTTTCGTGCTGACCTCCATGGTGGTCAAGGAAGACTCCATAACCCTCTACGGCTTCGGCACCGCCGAGGACCGCGAGATGTTCCACCTGCTGCAGTCCGTCTCCGGTCTCGGCCCGAAGCTGGCGTTGGCCGCGCTGTCGGTGCTGGAGGCCAACGAGCTGGCGCAGGCGATTAGCCAGTCGGACGCCAAGCGCCTACAGACCATTCCCGGCGTGGGCAAGCGCATGGCGGAGCGGCTAGCGCTCGAGCTCAAGGACAAGGTGGCCGGCTTCGCCGGGGCCGGTGCGGCCGCGGGCGGCGGCGCGGCTGCCGGCGGGGTGCCCGCGGCCAACGAGCCGGTGGTCCAGCAGGTCACCGAGGCGCTGGTGGGGCTGGGCTTCACGGAAAAGGCCGCGGCCGCGGCCGTCGAGGCAATCATGGCCGAGCAGCCCGATGCCGCCACGCCGGTGGTCCTGCGCAGCGCGCTGGCCCGGCTGGGGAAGAAATAAGTAGGCGCACGCCAGGGTTTGGCGACGGGTAGGGTGTTAGAACATGTCAGATATTGAGCGCACCGAGTTCCAGCTGCCCGACGGGCTGGAGGCCGCGCGCCAGGGCAGCGCGCAGGCCGCGGATCGGCGCAACGACGACGTCGACGGGCACGCCCAGCAGGGCGAGCGCGACATCGAGCGTTCCCTGCGCCCGAAGAGCCTGGACGAGTTCATCGGGCAGCCCAAAGTCCGCGAGCAGCTCTCCCTGGTGTTGCAGGGCGCGAAGAAGCGCGGGGTGACCCCGGACCACGTGCTGCTGTCCGGCCCGCCCGGGTTGGGCAAGACCACCATGGCGATGATCGTCGCCCAGGAGCTGGGCACCAGCCTGCGGATGACCTCGGGCCCGGCTCTCGAGCGCGCCGGCGACTTGGCCGCCATGCTCTCCAACCTCATGGAGGGCGACGTGCTGTTTATCGATGAGATCCACCGCATCGCCCGCCCAGCCGAGGAAATGCTGTACATGGCGATGGAGGACTTCCGGATCGACGTCATCGTGGGCAAGGGCCCGGGTGCGACCTCCATCCCGCTGGAGATCCCGTCGTTCACCCTGGTGGGTGCGACCACCCGCGCCGGCATGTTGACCGGCCCGCTGCGGGACCGCTTCGGTTTCACCGCGCAGATGGAGTTCTACGACACCGCGGATCTTACCCGGGTCATCAAGCGCGCCGCCCAGATCCTCGACGTGGAGATCACGCGGGAGGCGGCGGTGGAGATTGGCTCGCGCTCGCGCGGCACCCCGCGTATTGCCAACCGCCTGCTGCGGCGCGTGCGCGACTTCGCCGAGGTCAACGGCGACGGCGAGATCGACCTGGCGGCCGCCCAGGGCGCCTTGACCGTCTTCGACGTGGATGAGATGGGCCTGGACCGCCTGGACCGGGCAGTGCTCCACGCGCTCATTGAGGGCCACAGCGGCGGGCCCGTCGGCGTGAACACTCTGGCGATCGCCGTGGGGGAGGAGCCCTCCACGGTGGAGGAGGTCTGCGAGCCCTACCTCGTGCGCGCCGGCATGATCGCCCGCACGGGCCGCGGGCGCGTGGCCACAGCGGCGGCCTGGCAACACCTGGGGCTGACCCCGCCCGACGGGGCGATTGGCCTGTTTTAATAGATTCTTGCTGCCCAACGGCGTTTGATTAACAGCTAAACTGAAAAGTCTGGCACACTGGATCGGTATGGAACTAGTACTATTTATCGTCCTCGTTGTCCTTTTAGTTCTGCCCACCTTCTTCGCTATGCGCAAGCAGCGCCAGCGTCAGAAGGAAGTCGCGGCCTTCCAGGCCTCGCTGACCCCGGGCAAGCGCGTCGTGACCGCCGGCGGCATCCACGGCACCGTGACCGCGGTGCGCGAAGGGGATATCGACTTGGAGGTCGCCCGCGGCATGGTAATCACCGTCGACAAGATGGGTATCCTGCGCGCGGCGAATACCGCCCCGAACCCGGTGGGCGACGCCCCGGCCGAGCCGCAGCAGACTGATGTCCACCCCGAAGACAAACCGGTTAACCCGGACGAGAAGAACTAAAAACGCCCACACCCCGGCGAGTCTTATTCCCTCCGCCGCCTGTCGAAGATGGGCCTAGCGCGCCGTCGACAGGCGGATTTATCTATCTTGGTCCCTACTGTGATCGTTGTCATGATCACACCTGGCCCCTTTTCTGGCGACCTGTTGAGGTTTTAGCACGGATATCACGTACCATGATGGATCGTGTTCGCTCCTTTACTTCGTTAAAGGCAGCGATTTTTACTTAGCCCTGTAACTTGCAATGCACAGGAGATTGAATTCGTGTCCGCTCCTCACAAAGGCGCCATCAACAACGCCAGTAGGAAATGGCCCAAGCGCGCCATCATGCTCTTCGTGGTCATTCTGCTGGGGGTGTGGGCGCTCGTATTCTTTACTGGCGATCGCGCCGCCAGCACCAAGCTCGGCATCGACCTGCAGGGTGGTACCCGCGTGACGCTGGTCCCGCAGGGCGAAGAACCCACCCAGGACCAGCTGCAGCAGGCCCGCGAGATTCTGGAACAGCGCGTCAACGGCATGGGCGTGTCCGGCTCCGAGGTGGTCATCAACGGCAACACGCTGGTGATTACCGTCCCGGGCGAGGACACCCAGGAAGCGCAGTCGGTCGGCCAGACCTCCCAGCTGCTCTTCCGCCCGGTGGCCGAACAGCCCACCCCGGACATGACCAAGCTGCTGCCGGAGATGGAAGACATGGCCAACCGTTGGGTGAAATACGGCGTGCTCTCGGAAGACGAGGCAAACCAGTCTCTCAAGCGCGTGACCGACGCCATCAACCAGGCCAACGAGCAGGCCGAGGGGCAGGGGTCCAACAACACCAAGGTGGATGAGAAGAAAGTCAGCGCCGAGCCGCTGCCGGAGCCGGAGAACTCCCTGGAGCAGGCGGAACGCCGCGACGAGATGACCGAGATGCTGCTCGAGGACCGCCAGTCGGAGGACCCGACCACGCTTTCTGCGGCCTCGGCCCTGATGACCTGCACCCAGGACACGGATCCTCTGGCGGGCGCGGACGACCCCGCCAAGCCGCTGGTTACCTGTGACTACTCGCAGGGCATGCCGTACATCCTGGATCCGGCCCCGCTGCTGGACGGCGTCGAGGATCCGAACGGCACCCGCCTGACCGGTTCGGAAATCGACACGGATTCCCCGATCGACGGTGGTCTGAATCCCGAGACCGGCCAGATGCAGATCAGCTTCTCCTTCCAGACCGGCGACGGCCCGAACGGCTCGGCCACCTGGGCGAAGCTGACCGAGGAGTACCTGCAGAAGCAGATCGCCATCACCCTGGACTCCGGAGTCATTTCCGCGCCGCAGATTCAGGGCGCGACCCCGTACGGCTCGGCCACCTCGATCACCGGCGACTTCAGCCAGGAGGAAGCCCAGTCGCTGGCCAACAACCTGCGCTACGGCGCGCTGCCGCTGTCCTTCGTGGGTGAAAACGGTGAGCCGGGCGGCACGACCGAGACGGTCCCGCCGTCGCTGGGCCACGCCGCCCTGCAGGCCGGCCTCATCGCCGGCCTGGTCGGCCTGATTCTGGTCCTGGCCTACTCGATCTACTACTACCGCGCCTTCGCCTTCGTGTCCTTCCTGACGCTGGTCGGCGCCATGGCCCTGACCTACGGCTCCCTGGTGCTGCTGGGCCGCTGGGTCGGCTACTCGCTGGACCTGTCCGGCATCGCCGGCCTAGTCATCGGTGTCGGCGCCATGGCTGACTCTTTCGTGGTCTACTACGAACGCATCAAGGACGAGATCCTGGAAGGCCGCACCTTCCGCTCGGCCACCACCAAGGCCTGGGAGCGGGCGCGGACCACCATCGTCACCGGTAACGCGGTGACACTAATCGGTTCCGTGGTCGTCTACTTCCTGGCCATCGGCGAGGTCAAGGGCTTTGCCTTCACCCTGGGGCTGACCACCGTCTTCGACCTAGTCGTCTCCTTCCTCATCACTGCGCCGCTGATGATGCTGGCCGCCCGCAAGCCGGTCTTTGCCAAGCCGTCCATGAACGGCCTGGGCGGCATCTTCTCGCTGGCTGAGGAAAACCGGGCGAAGGGCCACTATGGCAAGACGCATTCGCGCGGCGAACAGACTGCGGATACTTCAGACACGACGCCTGGGCAGACCGAGCGCACCGCGCGTGGCAAGCACACCGCGCGTAATAAGCGCACCGAGCAGGGCGAGGAGAACAACTAATGGCTAAGAACAAGATTTCCCGTTTGGATCGCCTCTACTCCGACGAGGGCGGTATCGACTTCATCGGCCGGACCAAGCTGTGGTACTCGATCACCATCGGCCTGCTGGTCGTGTCCATAGCCGCGATCCTCATCCGCGGCTTCAGCCTCTCGCTGGACTTCGAGGGCGGTACCACCGTAACCATGCCGGCCGCGGATCTGGTGGAAGAGGAGGTCGGCCAGACCTTCGAGGAAGCTACCGGCGTGGAGCCCGAGCAGGTCCAGATCGTCGGCTCCGGCGCCTCAGAGACGCTGGAGATCACCTCCGAGCGGCTGAGCCAGGAGCAGGTCGACAGCGCCCGCCAGGCCATCTACGAGGAGTACCAGCCGGAAAACGCCGAGGGCGAAGCCACCCCGGACGCCATCGGCACCTCCACCGTGTCTGAGTCCTGGGGCTCCTCGATTACCGAGCGCATGATCATCGCGATGCTGGTCTTCCTCATCGCGGCGACGGTGTACGTGGCTATCCGCCTGCAACGCACGATGGCTTTCGCGGCTATCCTCGCGCTGATCGTTGACGGCGTCATCATCGCCGGCATCTACGCCCTGTTCGGGCTCGAGGTTTCCCCGGCGGTCATCATCGGTCTGCTGACCGTCCTGACGTTCTCCATCTACGACTCCGTCATCGTCTTCGATAAGGTCAACGAGAACACCCAGGGCATTTTGGGGCAGCGCAAACACACCTACGGCGAACAGGCCAACCTGGCCATCAACCAGACGGTGATGCGTTCGATTTCCACCTCCGTGATTTCGGCGCTGCCGATTATCGCCCTGTTCGTGGTCGCGGTCTGGCTGATGGGCATCGGCACGCTCAAGGATCTGGCGCTCATCCAGCTCATCGGTGTCATCGAGGGCATTTTCTCCTCGCTGTTCCTGGCCACCCCGTTGCTGGTCAGCATGGTCAACCGGAAGAAGGAGTTCCGCCGGCACAACGCCGAGGTGGAGCGCTACCGCTCCGGCGAGGTTGATGAGGACGCCCCGGCTGAGGAAGGCGGCGCGAAGCGCACCGTGGCCTCCCCGGTCACAGCCTCGGCCAACGACGACATCGCCGAGCCCGACGAGGACCACGGCCCGCGCCCGGGCGAAGGCACTTCCGGTTCCGGCGCCACCTGGCGCCCGGGGCAGTAGCCCGGCCGAGGTAGTTCACCGTCAGTTTCTTTCCCCGGGGCATTGCACCCCGGGTTTTCTAATTGCTAGTTCCAGGTAGGAGTAATCCCGTCATGGGAAGTGGAGTCAAGAAATACCCAGCGCTGGGGCGGCTGGCAGCCGCGGCAGTGGCCACCAGCCTAACCCTAGGCCTGGCGGCGTGTGGGCAGAGCGACGAGCCCGCCGAGGAAGAAGGTAAGGCCTCCAGCGACCACTTTGGCTACCAGACCTCCTCGGAGCTGGTGACCACCAACGCCGGCACCGCCTTCGGCTCGGCCGGCAGCGTGGCGCAGCTGTCCAGCCGCCTGTACCCGGCCGCCTTCGTGCCGGGCCCGCGCGGCCAGATGATCCCCAACACGGACCTGGTCAATACCCAGGAGCTAAATCCAGGTTCTGAGGACGAGTCCAAGTCGGTGGTCTACACGCTCAGCGATGACGCGCAATTCTCCGACGGCCAGCCGGTGACCTGCGTGGACTACCTGCTGGCGTACACGGCCGGCGCCATGCAGGAAACCTTCGGCTCCCACATGCCGCTGGCCCACGACATCCAGCAGTTCAAGTGCGCGCCGGAGAACAAGGTCTTCGAGGTGGTCTTCGCGCCCGGCACGGGCCAGCGCTGGCGCGGCCTGTTCGGGCCGGGCACGGTCATGCCGGCCCACGCCATCGCCAAGAAGGTGGGGATGGACTCCCAGGAGCTGACCAACGCCTTATACTCGCAGGATCCCACGGTGCTGGAGGAGGTCGCGCGCATCTGGCGCTTCGACTTCCAGCTGGCCGAATTCGATCCGGAGCTGCAGGTCTCCTTCGGCCCGTACGTCATCGACCACTTCGGTGAAAGCGGGGAAGTGGTCTTGGAACGCAACCCCCACTTCTTCGGCGACGAGGCCGAAATCGCCCCGGTGGCCGTCTGGCCCGCGGACGCGGATTCCGGTGCGCTGAAGGACGCCGGGACCCTCGGTGTGGTCGACTCCCGTGAGGCGAACCCCGCCTGGCTGGACCGCGACGCGGACGATAACCCCTACGAGATCGAACCGGTTGTCGGCGATCTGACCGAGTCGCTGGTCCTGTCGGAGTACGGTCTATTCGACCAGGAAGAACCGCGGCGGGCGTTTTCCGAGTGCATCGACCAGGCCGCGCTCGCCAAGCTCAGCTCCACCGAATCCGGGGTGGAGGTCCCGCCCGTCTACCAGCACGTGCTGCGGCACAACGACCCCATCAGCAAGTACTTGAAGCGGGCCACCGAGCCGCACGTGGGCACCGACCACGCCATCGCGCAGACGCTGAGCGGGCAGACCATCCGCATCGGTTACCTAGGCCCCAACGAGCGCCTTGCCGCCATGGTGGAAAAGATCGCGGAGACCTGCCAGTCGGCCGGGATCACGATCGAGGACGTGAGCGCGGAAAACACCTCGCAGTACATGCTCAACCCGGACCCGGAAACAGGTATGCCGGCTATCGACGCCTTCTTGGGCCCCATCGATCCACTCACGGAGTTCTCGACCGTGGAGCCGCGGATTTCGAACGTGGAGGAGCTCAACAAGGCCGAGGCTGAGCAGTGGCAGACGGTGCGGACCATCCCGCTGGCCGCCCAGCCGAAGACCTTCGTGGTCCGCAACGATGTCAAACACGTGGTACCGTACACTGGGTTGTCGGGAATCGGTTGGAATATGGACAGGTGGGCGCTGATCCCCGAAGGCGCCACTGAATCGAAATCGAAGGATAATTAAGTGAGTTCTGAGTACTCCAACGCTAATGAAGCCCTACAAGACAAGATCCGCTACGTCCAGGATTTCCCGGAGCCGGGCGTCCTCTTCGAAGACCTGACCCCAGTGCTGGCGGACGCGGATGCCTTCAGCGTCGTGGTCGACGGCCTGGCCGAGGCCTGCGAGGAACTCGGCGCCGAGATGATCGGTGGGTTGGATGCCCGCGGGTTCCTGTTGGGCTCGGCTGTCGCCTACAAGATGGGCGTGGGGATCCTGGCCATCCGCAAGGCGGGCAAGCTGCCGCCACCGGTCCTACACACCGAGTACGAGCTGGAGTATGGCACCGCCGCGTTGGAGATTCCCGCCAACGGCGCGGAGCTCAAGGGCAAGAAGATTGCCCTGGTCGATGACGTTCTGGCCACCGGCGGCACCCTCTTTGGCGCCCGCCAGCTGCTGGAACAGGCCGGCGCCGAGGTCGTTGGCAACGTCGTGGTCATCGAGGTCGACAGCCTGGGCGGGCGCGAGCGGCTTGCGGGAACGCCTTTGGTGGTCTTACGCACACCTGAGGAGAATTAAGCGCTAGACTGAACTAATTAGTAGTTTAGTTCGGAAAGGGGCGCGTAATGACTCACGATAAACCGGCGAAACGCCCCGCTGGGTCGAGCATGCGCAGCATGTCCGCTCGCCTGGCTCGTTCCCTGACGGGTGGGCGGACCAAGGTTAATCCGGTCTTGGAGCCTTTGCTGTCCATCCACCGCGAGTTCCATCCGCGGGCAGACGTGGAGCTGCTGAACAACGCCTACGAAACCGCCGAGCGCCTGCACGAGGGCGTGATGCGCAAGTCGGGGGATCCGTATATTACGCACCCGCTGGCGGTGGCTACCATCGCCGCGGAGATCGGCATGGACACCACCACGGTGGCCGCCGCTCTCCTGCACGACACGGTGGAGGACACGGACTATTCCCTCGAGGACCTGACCGGTGATTTCGGCCCCGAGGTCGCCCGGCTCGTCGACGGCGTGACGAAGCTGGACAAGGTCGCGCTGGGCGCTGCCGCTGAGGCGGAGACCATCCGCAAGATGATCGTGGCCATGGCCCAAGACCCGCGTGTGCTGGTCATCAAGGTCGCCGACCGCCTGCACAACATGCGCACCATGCGCTTCCTGCCGCCGGAGAAGCAGGCGAAAAAGGCCCGCCAGACCCTCGACGTCATCGCCCCGTTGGCGCACCGCCTGGGCATGGCGAGCGTTAAGTGGGAGCTCGAGGACCTGGCGTTTGCCATCCTGTACCCGAAGAAGTACGACGAGATCGTGCGCATGGTGGCCGCCCGCGCCCCGTCGCGCGACCGCGCGTTGAAGCAGATCAAGGAAGAGGTCGGCGCCGCGCTCAAGGAGAACGGCATCCAGGCTGAGGTGATGGGCCGGCCGAAGCACTACTGGTCCATCTACCAGAAGATGATCGTGCGCGGCCGCGACTTCGACGAGATCTTTGACCTGGTGGGTATCCGCATCCTGGTCGAGGGCATCAACAGCTGTTACGCCGCCATCGGCGTTGTCCACGCCCTCTACTCGGCGCTGCCGGGCCGGTTCAAGGACTATATCTCCTCGCCGCGCTTCGGCGTCTACCAGTCGCTGCACACCACGGTGCTGGCCGACGGCGGCTCCTCGCTGGAGGTGCAGGTGCGCACGCACGAGATGCACTACAACGCCGAGTTCGGCGTGGCTGCGCACTGGCGCTACAAGGAGACCAAGGGTAAAAACTCGGGCCACCAGGAAGAGGTCGACCAGATGGCGTGGATGCGCCAGCTGCTCGACTGGCAGAAGGAAGCCGCCGATCCGAACGACTTCCTGGACTCCCTGCGCTACGACCTGTCCGCCAAGCAGATTTTCGCGTTCACCCCGAAGGGGGATGTCATCAACCTGCCGGCCGGGTCCACGCCGGTCGACTTCGCCTACGCGGTGCACACCGAAGTTGGTCACCGCTGTATCGGGGCGAAGGTCAACGGCAAGCTGGTGGCGCTGGAGTCTACGCTGAAATCCGGCGACAAGGTTGAGATCTTTACCTCCAAGGACGCCAACGCCGGCCCGTCGCGTGACTGGCAGGAGTTTTTGGTCTCGCCGCGCGCGAAGGCGAAGGTGCGCCAGTGGTTCGCCAAGGAGCGCCGGGAAGAGCACCTCGAGGCCGGCCGCGATGCCCTGGCCACGGAGGTCCAGCGCGGCGGCTTGCCGCTTTACCGGCTGTTTACGGCCAGCTCGATGAAGCAGGTGGCCAAGCAGCTGCACTACCCGGACGTGGATTCGCTGTACACGGCCATCGGCTCGGGCAATGTCTCCGCCCAGCACGTGGCCAACCAGCTGACCTCCCTGTTCGGCGACCGAGACGACGCCGTCGAGGCCCTAGCGGACCGCACCCCGCTGTCGGCGCTGGAGAATTCCCGCACCAAGGAGACGGAGGATTCCTCCTCGGGCACCGGCATCCTGGTGGAAGGTAGCCCGGACGTGATGGCCAAGATGGCCAAGTGCTGCCAGCCCGTCCCCGGCGACGAGATCTTCGGTTTTGTCACCCGCGGTGGCGGGGTCTCCGTGCACCGCGTGGACTGCACCAACGCGGAAAAATTGCGCAGCCAGCCGGAGCGCATGATGGAGGTATCCTGGGCCACGGGCAGTTCCGCCTCGGGCGCTTTTGCCGCCACGCTGCAGCTGGAGGCGCTGGACCGCCAGGGCCTACTGTTCGAGATCACGCGGATCTTTAGCGATCAGAATCTGAACGTACTGTCGATGACCTCGAACCGTGGCGACGATCACATCGCGACACTGAAGTTCACCTTCTCGGTCTCCGACACCAAGCAGCTGGGCCAGCTGATGACCACGCTGCGCAATACCGAGGGCGTCTTCGACGTCTACCGCGTCACCGCGTAGGCTCGCGCGCACCGCGGGGCCAGCGACCAAAGAAATAGCGACAGGGGAGAGCGCAGTGCCCCCGTCCGGTGACTGGCAGGTGAATTCTTCGCCGCGGTCCGGTTAACGCCGCAGGGGAAGCCGCGGCCCAACTTCGCGGGCGCTGCGCCGGCTTGGTTACGGGGTTATAAAGGGACTTGTCTCTAATCCCTTTCCCAAGTCTCGCAGGAGAACTCCCATGAGTAACTTCCGTCGCATTGGCCGCCTTGTGGCGGCTACCACCGTCACCGCCGTCGCCCTCCAGGGCGCTCCGGCCGCCTTCGCCGAGGACAAGGTCAGCTTCTCGGTGTCTAACTTCACCGACTTCCACGGCCACCTGGAAGAAGCCGATCCGGAGCTCGGTGCGGCCAAGTTGATGAGCCTGGTCGAGCAGGTCAACCAGGACCAGGACTACGACCTGACCACTTCGGGCGATAACGTTGGCGGCTCCGCGTTCGTCTCCGCCATCACCGATGACGAGTACACCCTGCAGGTCCTCAATGCCATGGGCGTGGAGGCCAGCGCCGTGGGTAACCACGAGTTCGACCAGGGCTTTGACGACCTGACCGACCGCATCATCCCGAAGTCCGAGTACCCGGTGCTGGGCGCCAACGTCCTCAAGAATGGCGAGCCGGCGATGGAAGCTTCCCACGTGTCTGAGATCGACGGCGTCAAGGTCGGCTACGTGGGCACCGTGACCCAGCTGACCGCCGAAAAGGTCGCGCCGAGCGCCATCGAGGGAATCACCTTCTCCGACCCGGTGGAGGCCACCAACAAGGAGGCCACCCGCCTGAAGGAGTCCGGCGAGGCCGACATCGTCGTGGCGCTGATGCACGAGGACGCCGAACAGTACGCCGAGGGCTTCAACAACGACGTGGACGTCCTCTTCGGCGGTGACTCCCACGTGCGCTCCCAGGGCACCGTCGAGCGCGACGGCGCGCTGCCGCTGCACTGGGCCCAGGGCCACGAGTACGGCAAGGTGCTCAACGACGTGGACTTTACCTACGACAAGACCGCCGGCGAGCTCACTGACGTGGAGCTGACCCAGTACGACTACTCGGATGCAGCGGCCCTGGAGCCGAACGCAGAGATCACGGGCCTGGTGGAGGAGGCCAAAAACAAGGCTGCGGAGAAGGGCGCCGAGGAAGCCGGCGAGACCCCGCAGGCCATGTTCCGCGGCTCCGATGAGGGCAAGGAGCCCGGCTCCAACCGCGGAGTCGAGTCCACTCTGAACAACTTCATCGCCGAGGGGCAGCGCGTGAGCATGTCCAAGCAGGTCGACAAGGACATCGACCTGGGCCTGATGAATGCCGGCGGCGTGCGCGCCGACCTCAAGGGCGGCACGGTGACCTACCAGGACATCTTCGAGGTCCAGCCGTTTGGCAACTCTATTGCCTACGGCACCATCACCGGCCAGGACCTGGTCGACGCCTTGGAGAACCAGTGGCAGCCGGGCAACTCCCGCCCGCGCCTGGCACTCGGCCTGTCGGCGAACGTCTCCGTCGCCTACGACCCGCAGGCGGAGCAGGGCCAGCGCGTCCAGTCGGTCATCATCAACGGCGAGCCGCTCGACCGGGAGAAGAACTACACCGTGGCACTGTCGACCTTCCTGGCCGGCGGCGGTGATGGCTTCTTCAAGGAGGACCAGGTCAAGGACATCGTGGACGTGGGCTACATGGACACCCGGGCGATGATCGATTACATCGCCAGCGGCGAGGCCGACGTGCGTACCGGCCAGGGCCAGGTCGGCGTGCACTTGTCCGGCGAGCCGAAGACCGGTGAGAAGCTGACCGTGGAGCTTTCCTCCCTCAACTACACCAGCGAGGGCGAGCCGATGGCCAAGACCGCCACCGTCTCCCTGGGTGAGGCAACCGCCGAGGCCGAGATTGACAACGCTCGCCAGGACGGCGACGACCAGATGGGTGAGCGCGGCCGCGCCACCGTCGAGCTGACCGTCCCGGAGGGCCTTTCCGGCGAGCAGGAGCTCAAGGTCACCACCGACCAGGGCACCGAGGTCATCATCCCGGTCACCGTGGCCTCCGCCGACGGCAACGGAGGCGATGACACCGACGACGACACCGACGACGACGGCTCCAGCCAGAGCTCCACCTCCAGCCTGAGCTCCGGCTCCAGTGATTCGCTGCTGTCCTCGGTGGGTATTGGCGCGGGCGTTATCGCCGCCCTCGTCGCCGGCCTGATGGGCGCGGTTGGTACCGGCATCATCACGCTGCCGGCCCCGGTCCGCAAGATGATTGAGGACCTGCGCAAGCAGTTCGGCCTCTAAGCCCGACACCGCGCGGCCCAAACACCAGCGCGACCAATAACGCCAAGGCCCTGGGGATTACCCAGGGCCTTTGTTCGCACTACCGCAGCCAAGCACCAACCGACCAGCGTCTCCGTATCCGTACCTATCAGCGACTAAGCTAGTGCACGTGAGTTGGCAGCAAATTCTACTGGACGAGGCCTATTACCAGCTGGGGCTGGAGTGGCACCGCATCCCTATCGTCATCCTGGCGTCGATCGGCATCTACCTGGCGTTCATGCTCTTGGTGAAGGTCTTCGGTTCCCGCGTGCTGACTTCCATGACTGCTTCCGATGCCGTCATTATCATCATGTTCGGCGCCGTGGCCGGCCGCGTCATCGTGGGCGTGCCGCCGTCACTGGCCGCCGGCGTCCTAGGCCTGGCCACGCTCATGGGCCTGGAGGCTGCCTTCGGCGTGCTGCGCAACGCTGTGGGCTGGTCCCGGTTCATCGACCGCAAGCCCATCCTCATCATGCACCATGGGGAGAAGATCGAAGCCAACGCCGATTTCGCCCACGTCAGCGACACTGATATCTATTCGGCCATCCGCAAAGCCGGCCTCGGCAGCACGCAGGAAGTCCAAGCCATGATCCTGGAACCCACCGGGCAAATCGCCGTCATCCAAGAAGGCAAGAGCATGGACCCTGACGTCTTCCGCGATGTTAAAGGATTCGGCGAAGAATAGAGCGCAGCGTGGTACGGAAAAGCGGAAAACCGAACAGACAACTAACCCGAGCCAAGGGATAAAAATACCCCGTGGATAAAACCACGGGGTATTAAACGTGCTAGCTAGCAGCTAGTACAAACCGAATTACTTCATGCCCGGGACGTCGATGTGCTTGCTGATGAAAGCGAAGATGGAGCCCAGCACACCGATAACGGCGCTGACAACGCCGATCCAAGCCTTGATTTCGTCCGGATCGACGTCCTTGTCCTCGCTGGAGGACAGGTCGCCAATGGAGGAACCGGAGTCGTCGTTCTTGTCCTTGTCGCCGCCGGTCTGGTCTTCGTTGTTCTGGCCGTCTTCGTTGTTGCCAGCCTCGCCGGCGGCCTCGACACCCTGCTCCTGCGGGTTCTCTTCGGCGGTGGCAACGTTGACGCCAGCGAAGGAAACGGCGATAGCGGTTGCACCAGCAACCAGGGACTTACGGGAGAAAAGCTTCATTGTCAAAATCCTTAGATTCCGTGGAGTACTTGCAGACGTTACAAATAGTAGCGATACGGGCAGGGGTTTGCAAGAGCTGTTTAAGGAAACTGTCAATTGAAGTCCCAATCGTAGAGTTCTTAGTGAATCTAGAACCGCAGGTAAACAGCTGGTTAATTGGTGGCACCTAAAGAACAGCTAAGAAACAACTGAGTGTGTGTTGCCTAAGTTGGTGGGTCTGATGGGGGATGCTTTACGGGGTAGGGCGGGTACGGCAAAGCCCCGGCACGGAGCGCAGGTGCGCGGGTGCCGGGGCTGGGTGTTGAGAACTTCGCCGCGGTTGGCGGGTTCTGGTTATGGGTTAGGACTCGACGGAGACCTTGTCGATCTTGACCTCTTCGGCGGGCTTGCCGTCGGGCTGGCCGCCTTCGACGCCCTTCTCGGCGATCTTGTCGAGGGTTTCCTGGCCCTTTTCGGTCAGTTTGCCGAAGTAGGTGTAGTCCGGTGCCAGCTGCGAGTCGGCGTAGTTGACGAAGAACTGGGAGCCGTTGGTGTCCTTGCCGGAGTTAGCCATGGCGATGGAGCCCTTCGGGTAGGTCACGGGCTGGCCGGCCTCAGCGTCCTTCTCGGTCGGGTATTCGTTGGCGAAGCTGAAGCCTGGGCCGCCGGAGCCGGTACCGGTCGGGTCGCCGCACTGCAGGACGTTCAGGCCGCCGGAGGTCATACGGTGGCAGATGCTGCCGTCGTAGTAGCCCTCATCGGCGAGGTGGGTGATGGCGTTGACGGTACAGGGAGCCACGGAGCGCTCGAGCTCCATTTCCATGTCGCCCTGGTTGGTAGCGAAGTTAACCTTAACGGTGCCCTTGGTGGAGATGTCGTCGCCGTTCGGGACGGTGGCGCCGTTGGAGTCCTGGCCCTCCGTGGCCGGGTACTCACAGGTAACGGTCTCCGGGAGTGCCTCGGCGCGCTTGCCAGTCAGGGCAACGGCCTCCGGCTGCTCTTCGGACTCGGTGGTCTCAGTAGTGTTCTGGTCCTCCGCGGTAATTTCCTCGTCGGAGCTATCGCGCGAAGCCATGAACCAGACGCCGCCCACGAGGGCGACGATGGCGAGCAGGGCGATCAAAGCCACGCCCACGGGGCGGGTTTTGGTCTTGCGCTCGCGGGACTTGAGCTCACGGTTGAGGTTGGCCAAGGCCTCCTCGCTGCGCTTCTTGTTATCAGGCACTGTAGTTTTCCTCGTTACACAGTAGGCAGAATGAACACGTCTTCCGGTCCGGGACGTTTTGGGCGCGGCCCGAACCAACTGGCACACAATCCTATCGCGTCGCCTGGTTTAAGTGGGTGATTAGGCCGGGGACTGTGTGGCTTAAGCAGGGCCGTGGCAGGCATAGGGGAGTGTGGGTATCCTCGGGGCCATGGCAAACGTTAACTTTGATGGAAATGCAACGACGACCACCGGTGAGCTGCCCGCAGAAGGCGAGCAGATTCCGGACTTCACCCTGGTCGGTACCGATCTGAAGGAAATTACCGCGCAGGACTTTGCCGGCAAGCGCCTGGTTATCTCCATATTCCCGTCGCTGGATACCGACGTCTGCGCGGCCCAGCTGCGTAACTTCAACGAGAAGGCCGCCGGCCTGGACAACACCGTGGTGCTGTCCGTCTCCCGCGACCTGCCCTTCGCACAGGCACGTTTCTGCTCCACCGAGGGCATCGACAACGTCGTCAGCGGCTCCGACTTCCGTACCGACTTCGGCGAGAAGTTCGGCGTCACCCTGGACGGCTCCCCGCTCAAGGGCTTGCTGTCGCGCTCCGTGGTCGTCACCGACGCCGACCACAAGGTCGTCTACACCGAGCTGGTGGACGAAATCACCACCGAGCCCGACTACGACGCCGCCCTGGCTGCCCTGAAGTAGTCCGCGCTCGCACGTTCTGCCGCCGCCCCGCTTTATGTGTGGGACGGCGGCTTTTCTTATTGCGGTCCGCGAGGTTGTTTGTGGTTGAGTCGCGGCGGCTGGCACGGGAGGACAGCGCGCGGGCGTGGTCGCTGCGGGGCCGAGTCACTATTCTGGGAGTTATGCAGTATTACGGTTTCACCGCGGGTCCCTACAAGACGAATTGCTACTTGGTCACGCACGAGGACAAGGCTTTCGTCATCGACCCCGGTATGCACGCCCTAGAACGCGTGGAAGGATTGCTCAACGAACACCAGGTCACCCTGGAGGCGGTGGTCCTAACCCACGGGCACATCGACCACACGCGCAACGCCGGGGACCTGGCCCAAAAGTACAACTGCCCGGTCTATATCCACGCGGAAGACGAGTTCATGCTGGAAGACGGATCGGGTGTTTCCGAAGAATCCAAGGTGCTCTTCGACGCCGCGCACATGGTCCCGATTACCGAGGTGCGCCACCTTCGCGACGGGGAAGACCTCGAGCTGATCGGCCTGAAATTTGCCATCCACCACGCGCCGGGGCATTCGCCGGGTAGCGTCCTGCTGGTCAACGAGGACGTGGCGTTTACCGGCGACGTGCTCTTCCGTGGCTCCATCGGCCGCACGGACCTGCCGCATTCGGATCCGGCGGCCATGGACGCCTCCCTGCGCGGGCCGGTGTGGAGCCTGGCCGATAACCTGGCGGTCCTGCCGGGTCACGGGATGACCTCCACCATGCGGCAGGAGCGGGGGGCCAATCCCTTTTTGCTCAAGGTCGGACGGGTAATGTAGATAAGCGTGAGTGACAAGAAGAAGCAGTTTAAGCCCCTGTCCGCCCCGAAGGGGGTGCCGGACTACCTGCCGCCGGAGTCCGCCACCTTCTACAAGGTCCGCCAGACCATGGTCGAGCAGGCCCATCTGGCCGGTTTCCAGCACATTGAGCTGCCCGTCTTCGAAGACACCTCCCTGTTCGCTCGCGGCGTGGGCGAGTCGACCGATGTGGTCTCCAAGGAGATGTACACGTTTGCCGATCGCGGCGACCGCTCTGTGACCCTGCGCCCGGAGGGCACCGCCGGCGTGATGCGCTCGGTGATCCAGCACAACCTGGACCGCGGCCAGCTGCCGGTCAAGTTGAACTACTACGGCCCCTTCTTCCGCTACGAGCGCCCGCAGGCCGGACGCTACCGCCAGCTGCAACAGGTCGGCGTTGAAGCCATCGGTGTGGACGACCCGGCCCTGGACGCCGAGGTCATCGCCCTGGCAGACCGCTCCTACCGCGCGCTGGGGCTCAGCGGCTTTCGGCTGGAACTGACCAGCCTGGGCGATCGCACTTGCCGCCCGCAATACCGCGACAAGCTGCAGGAATTCCTCTTCAAGCTGGATCTGGACGAAGAGACCCGCCACCGCGCGCAGATCAACCCGCTGCGTGTGTTGGACGACAAGCGCCCGGAGATCCAGGAAGCCACCGCGGATGCGCCGCTCATTCTGGACTACCTGAGCAACGAGTGCCGCGAGCACTTCGAGACCGTCACGGGCTTGCTCGAGGACATGGAGGTCCCGTACACCATCAACCCGCGGATGGTGCGCGGTCTCGACTACTACACCAAAACCACCTTCGAGTTCGTTCACGACGGCCTGGGCGCCCAGTCCGGCATCGGTGGCGGCGGCCGCTACGACGGGCTGATGGCCCAGCTGGGCGGCCAGGACCTCTCCGGTATCGGCTACGGCCTGGGCGTGGACCGTGCGGTGCTGGCACTCGGGGCCGAAGGTCTTACCCTCGAGGGCACTGAGCGCCGCGTCGACGTCTACGGCGTAGCGCTGGGGGCTGACGCCAAGCAGAAGATGGCGCGGCTGATCAACGATCTGCGGGCCCGCGGAATTTCCGCCGACATGGCCTACGGTGACCGCGGCCTGAAGGGCGCTATGAAGGGCGCGGACCGCGCCGGTGCCCGCCTGGCCTTGGTGCTGGGTGAGAACGAGCTCGCCGCAGGCACGGTGGCGGTCAAGGACCTGGCTGCCCACGAGCAGCAGGAGATCTCGCTGGACCAGGTCGTCGAGACCATCGCTAGTCGGGCTTAATCCCGACCCGGATGCCGGCGAGGTAGATGCGGATCATCGCATTGTCGAGCTCGTTTTCTACCTCGCCCAAACTCACCTCGCGGGGGCGCTGAAGCGCCAATAGTCCGACGGTGAATTCTAGGTGCGTGACCCCGGGGCCAACTTGCCCCAGGGCGCGCGCCTTTTCTATGAAGCGGGCACCGTTATCCATCAGCTCGTTTTGTAGGACTTTTTGCTCGGGGGGAAGGGATTCCAGGTTGGCCGGTAGGAAGCTGGGGATGAGGACGCCCAGGCCCAGGGAAAGGAACTCGCGGGCATAGGCGCACACGGTCTCCCCGGCGTTTTCGGGGTCAGTATCCAAGCGCTCGAGGAGCATGTTCTGGGTATCGATGAAGCGCTGGGCATAAGCGCTCACGCATTCGTCGATGAGCGCCTGCCGATCGGGGAAGTTGCGGTAGAGCGTGGCGATTCCGACGCCGGCGTGCGCGGCGATCTTCTCCAGGCTGACGTTGTTTCCGTGCGCGCGGAACAGCTCGAGGGCTGCGGTGACTATGGCTTGGCGGCGGCGGGCGGCATCGGCGCGCATGAAGCTTCCTTTCGCGGATCAGTCAACTTTAGCGGCAGCGGGGGTTAAGTATATTTACGTTAACTGATAGTACATCCTCCGCTTTAGGTTTAACCATTTTCGCAGGGTGCTTTTTAATTTGGAGTAACCGCCACCATGACACAAGCTTACCTGTGCAGGACCGAAAACCCGGTGCTGAGCACCGGCTTTGCGGTACCGGACTTCCACCTTGTCGAAGGCCTCAACCTGCTGCACGTCAGCCGGAAGGCCTCCGCCACCGTGCTAGGCCTGACCCTTGCCGGTCGGATGAAGAAGAAAGACGGTGAGGTGCGCTGGACCCCGGCGCTAGCCGGGCAGCGTGAGGAGGGCAGCGCGCACGCCGCCGGGGCAGAGCTTCCCACTCGCATGCTGTTTTCCGACATCGCCTATGCCGGAACCCCGGAAATCGATGGCCTGGAGCGCCTCGTGCCAGTGCGGGCCGTGGTGCGCGAGCAGCTGGCATGGACCAGCCCGTGGTACCGGCTCACGCCCCGCAAGATTTTGTCCGACGAGCGCGTCCAGGACGCCTTTAACGCGCTGGAAATCGAGCTCGACGAGGAGGCCTGCCGGAGACCCAGCCGGCCTTCCTCCAGTGGTTCCACAACTACGACCCGATGACGTACACGACGAACCTCTTGCGGCAGATGATTTTCCACTACGACGCCGCCGATCCGCGCCTGGAGCAGGCCATCGGGGTCCTAGCAGCAATCTGGGTCATCTTCATGGCCATCGCCGTGGTGGGCGCCTGGCGCGGGCGCCACATCGCCATGAAGGACCTGCACCCGGAGGTGGCCGTCTAGGCAAGCCGGGGTGGCAACGCCCCGGGGGTAGGACACTAGGCAGCTAGCACTCGACCTGGGTGACGGAAAAGCCCATGGTCTTGGCCAGGCCGCCGAGGGAGGTCTCCTTGTACTTGGAGAGCATGTCCCGGCCGGTTTCCGCCATGGTCTGCACGGCGTTGTCCAGGGAGACGTGGTGCGTGCCCTCGCACAGCATGGCCATGCGGGCGGCGTTGATGCACTTGACCGCGCCGATGGCGTTGCGCTCGATGCAGGGGATCTGCACCAGGCCGCCGACCGGGTCGCAGGTCAGTCCGAGGTTGTGTTCTAAGGCGATCTCCGCGGCGTTTTCGATCTGGCGGGCGTTGCCGCCCAGCAGCTCGCACATACCGGCCGCGGCCATGGCGGAGGCGGAGCCGACCTCGCCCTGGCAGCCGACCTCGGCGCCGGAGATGGAGGCGTTTTCCTTGATGATGGTGCCGATAGCCCCTGAGGTCAGCAGGTAGCGGCGGGCGTCCTCGCGGGTGAAGTTGCCCATGAAGTCGCGCGCGTAGTGCAGCACGGCGGGGATGATCCCGCAGGCGCCGTTGGTGGGCGCGGTGATGACGCGTCCGCCGGCGGCGTTTTGCTCGTTGACGGCCAAGGCGTAGAGGTTGGTCCACTCCATAGCGGAGAAGCCGCAGGACGGATCCTCCTGCTTGTCCAGCAAGGTCTGGTAGACCTGCGGGGCGCGCCGGGGCACGCGCAGCCCACCCGGCAGGGTGCCCTTGGTGGAAATACCCTCGGTCACGCACTCGCGCATGGTGTCCCAGACGGTGTCCAGGTGACGCAGGACGTGGTCCGCGCCGCCGGAGCTGCGGTGGAGCAGGGTCTCGTTGGCCAGGACGATTTCCCACACCGGCAGGTCGTAGGTCTCGCACAGATCGAGCAGCTCCGCGCCGGAGGTAAACGGGTAAGGGACCTGGTCCTCGACGGCGGCCGCGGCGACACCTGCGGGCACCTCGCAGGAGGCTTCCTTTTCCGCCTCCAGCTCCGCGCGGGAGAGGATGAAGCCGCCGCCCACGGAGAACCATTCCTGACCCGTGGCGATCTCGTTGCCCGCGCCGTCCCAGGCGCTAAAGATGAGGCAGTTCGGGTGCTCCGGCACCGGCTCGTTGTTGAAGCTAATCTCAAACTCGAGGCTGCCCGCAGGCCCCGTGACTGTGCCCTCGGAGGGAATGGGGCTGGACGGGTCCGGCTCGGCGTCCAGCGGCACCGTCAGCGGGGTCCACCCGGCTAGGCCAAGGATGACCGCGCGGTCGGTCGCGTGCCCGCGGCCGGTGGCCGCTAAGGAGCCGCGCAGCTCCGTGTGGACGCGCGCGGGCAGCTGGGGCAGGGAGTCGATGAACGCCTTGGCGGCGCGCATGGGGCCGACGGTGTGGGAGGACGACGGCCCGATCCCGATGGAGAAGACATCAACGACGCTAATTGTCATATTGAGTTCAAGCCACCTTTCTCTGAGCAAACAGACGTGGATTGTAACTTAGGGTAACTTTTGCCACCCAAGTCTACGTGACGAACCCCACATTTGGCGTCTGGCTTACTTCTCTGGGTCCTCCGTGTCCTGCTCGCTAGTCGCGGCGTTCGGGCTGACGTCGACAAACCCGGTGGCGTCGAGCACGCCCTCGCCCGGCTCGAGGGGAGCCCCGGCGCCGGGAACGGTCTCGGTGTCGGAGTTGCCGTCACCGCCGAGGAGCTCGCTCATGGGCGTGAAGTCGTCCTCGTAGTCGATGCCATTGCGGCGGTTCGGTGCCGAACGCGTCACCGCGGGGGAACCGGACAGGCCACCCACCCGGTCGGTCGGCGTGACGATGAGATCGGCGAGCTGCTCGGCGGCCTGGCTTATGCGGTTGGGGCTCAGTCCCCCGTGGCCGGCCTCGCCGCCGGCCGGGGCCGCGCCGTAGTCCTCCGTGGCGCGGTAGATGCCCGTGGGGACCACTACGGCGTGCAGGTAGTTCATCAGGGGCCGCAGGGCGTAGTCAAGGATGAGCGCGTGGCGCGAGGAGCCGCCGGTGGCGGCAATCAGCGTGGGCATGCCGGTGATTGCCTGCGGGTCCAGGGTGTCGAAGAACATCTTGAACAGCCCGGAGTAGCTGCCCTGGAAGACCGGAGTGACCGCGATGAGCGCGCTGGCGGAGCTGAGCAACCGGCGGGCATCGTCCAGCGCCGGGGTCGCCGCGCCCCAGTTGGTCATGGCGTTGGTCAGGTCCTGGGCCAGGTTGCGGACCTCAATGAACTCGATGTTGAGGCCCTCCCCGCGGGCGGTGACGCGGGATTCGGTGGCCGCGGCGAGTTCCTCGCCCAGCTGGCGGGTAGTAGAGGGAGTGGACAAACCGGCGGTCACGACCACGAGGGTGTGCACGGTAAAAACCTCCTTGGGTTGGTATACGGGCCGGGGCCAGGGCGGAGGCTAGCTTTCCTCGCCGGGGTTGACGCGAAAGTGCGGCGAATCCGGGGTGTTGCGCAGGCTGGCGTGGGTCGGCGGATCGGCGGGGACGTGATCCGGGCGGCGCTTTTCGAAGCGGCGGCGCAGCTCCGGCACGACCTGAGTGCCCAGGCGCTCAATCTGGTCCAGGACCACTTCCTGGGGTAGGCCGGCGTGGTCGATGAGGAAGAGCTGGCGCTGGTAGTCGCCCACCCAGTCGGCGAACTGCATGGTGCGCTCGATGACCTGCTCGGCGGTGCCGACGGTCAGTGGGGTCATCTCCGTGAAATCCTCCAGCGACGGGCCGTGGCCGTAGACCGGGGCGTTGTCGAAGTAGGGGCGGAAGAAGTCCTTGGCCTCCTGCTCCGTGTCTGCGATGAAGACCTGGCCGCCCAGGCCCACGATGGCCTGGTCTTCCTGCCCGTGGCCGTACTTGGCGTAGCGGTGGCGGTACATGTTCACCATCTTGGCGGTGTGTTCCTTGTTCCAGAAGATGTTGTTGTGGAAGAAGCCGTCGCCGTAGTAGGCGGCCTGCTCCGCAATCTGTGGCGAGCGAATAGAGCCATGCCACACGAACGGTGGGACCCCATCCAGCGGGGCCGGCGTGGAGGTAAAGGCCTGCAGCGGGGTACGGAACTTGCCTTGCCAGTTGACGGAAGGCTCGCGCCACAGGCGGCGCAGCAGGTGGTAGTTCTCCACGGCCAGCGGGATGCCTTGGCGGATGTCCTTGCCGAACCACGGGTAGACTGGGCCGGTGTTGCCGCGGCCCATCATCAGATCTACGCGCCCGCCGGACAGGTGTTGCAGGAAGGCGTAGTCCTCGGCAATCTTGACCGGGTCGTTGGTGGTGATAAGCGTGGTCGAGGTCGAAAGCTGTAGGCGCTCGGTCTGCGCGGCGATATAGGCTAGGTGCGTCGTGGGTGAGGACGGGACGAACGGTGGGTTGTGGTGCTCGCCGGTGGCGAAGACGTCGAGGCCGACCTCCTCTGCCTTGAGTGCGATCTCCGTCATGTTGCGGATGCGCTCCGCCTCCGTGGGGGTGGTGCCGTTGGTCGGGTCAGCGGTCATGTCGCCAATGGTGAAGATGCCGAATTGTATGGTGGGGATCCTTTCTCGATCAACCATATATGACGTGTCAACAAAATCTCGAGGGGAATTTATTCCCAAGCCACGGCCTCTAGCAAAACCCCCACGTCGGCCTGGGTAATCACGCGGATCGGGCGCTGGGATTTCTCGCCGGTCTCGGTGATAATCAGCGCGAAGGGCAGGGAGCCATCACGCGCCGGGGAGGTCAAGGCGTCGATAGCCGCCTGCGCGCCTACCGTCTTGGGCAGGAATACCGCCCGGTCGGTGTTTTCCGCCCGCTCCAGCACGTCGGCCACCGTGCGGGCATCGATGGTCTGGTTGTCGCCCAAGTCAGCCGCGACCCAGTGCGCGATGGTGTTGGTGGTCAGCAGCTGTAGGAAGGCGCCGGAGTCGTAGACGGGCAACTGCGAAAACCCGTGGGTGCGGATAAGTTCCAACGCCGAGAGCACCGAGTCCGCGGGCGTTACCGTCTCCACTTTCTGGTCGCCTAGCCGCGCCACCGCGCCGGGTGGATCCATCAGCAAATCCCGCAGCCGCTCAATATGCTCGATGACCCGGGGGTTCGGCTCCGCAATAGGCGTGCCGTCGTGGTAGCGGCCGTGGGAGATGGCGTTGCGCAGGCTCGTGTAGTCGTGCAGGGCCTCGGCCTGCTGGGAGTTGAGCAAGTGCTCGTGCCGGGCGGAGTCGATAAGCCGCCGGAAAGAGTCCCCGTCGCCCGCCTGCAGACGGGCTCGAAGGTGTTGCTCGATGTCGTTGAAAGCGGCAATAAAGCGGTGGGCGCCGTGGCCGGACTGCTTGTCAGAAGTCATGGCCCCCAGTGTAGAGGCCGGCCCTGCCTGCGACGGGGAATCGTTCGCGCACAGTAGTTCCAGCGTAGTTCCAGCTGTAGTTGGGGCGGACAGACTTAAGCCCAGGTGCGGTAACCCGCCCGGGGCTTAAATGGGCTAGTTAGCGAAGATGTGGGCTTATTTGTAGGCGCCGCGGCCCAGGGTGTCGCAGGACTTCATGGAGCCGGACTGGTAGCCGGCCAGGAAGGACTCCTGGCGCTGCTCGGAGGTGCCGTGGGTAAAGGAGTCCGGATCGACCTGCCCGCCGGAGCGGGACTGGATGTTGTCGTCGCCAACCGCGCGGGCGGTCTCGATGGCCTCAGCGACCTGCTCCTTGGTGATGGGCTCGAGGAGGGCGTTCTCGCCCTTGTCCGCGTGGGAGGCCCAGATGCCCGCGTAGCAGTCGGCCTGCAGCTCAATCTTGACCGCGTTGGAATCCTCGCCCGGGTCGTCGTAGTTTGACAGGCCGAGGGTGCCTTCCAGGTTCTGGATGTGGTGGCCGAACTCGTGGGCCACGATGTACATCTGCGCCAGCGGGGCGGAGGAGCCGCCGAAGCTCTCCAGCTGCTGGAAGAAGGAGGTGTCGAAATAGGCGGTGTTATCTGCCGGGCAGTAGAACGGGCCGGTGGCGGCAGAGGCCGCGCCGCAGCCCGACTGGGTGGTCTGCTCGAAGACCACGCGCTCCGGCTCGGTGTAGTCAATGCCGGCCTGCTCCGGCAGTACCTCGCTCCACACCCGGTCCAGGGACACGCCGGTGAAGTCCACGCGGCAGTCGTCGTACTTGTTGCCGTCCTCCGGGGTCTGGCAGTGCTCCAACTCGCTGCCGGCCTCCGGCCCGGAACCGGACTGGCTAGCCGGCTCCTCGGAGCCGAGCAGCCCGCCCAGCTGCCCCGGGCTGCCTCCCAGCAACAAGTACAGACCAATGAGGACCACGGTGCCGAGGCCGCCGCCCGCCGCTACGACACCGCCGCGCCCGCCACCGCCGGTACGCGCCCGTTTGCCACTAATGTCACCGCCACTGCGAAAAGTCATAACTTAAGTGTGCCATGTCCGAGCCTTATCTACCTCTTTAACATAAGATCCCGCCGCCGCGGAGGTTCCCTTGCGCCGGCTGAGCCGTGGGTGCGCTGGGAGTTGAAGGAGGGATACTGCCTGGGTGGCCGCGGTTGTGGGGTGGGCTTTGAGCCGTGGCTGTGCCCGGGCCAAACCGTAGGCACTGCTCGCGCCGGGCGGGCACCTACTGCCGGCACGTGGGGGACAAGTCACTACCGCTTGCCGTGGGTGGGTAGACTGAAGGCGTCAACTTCTGCCTCCCGTAGCCGGGCTGGGCGCTGGGGCGCCGTAGGCACTGCGCGATGCGTGCCGCACGGTGGCCGCGGCGCGCCGGGCGCGGATAAAGCGGAAGCTACCGAGGAAGCTATGTGTGAAGGGATTTGAGCAACAGTGCTGCGTACCCATTTGGCGGGCGAGCTCCGCAAGGATATTGCCGGCGAGACAGTAACGCTTACGGGGTGGGTGTCTCGCCGCCGTGACCACGGCGGAGTGATCTTTATTGACCTGCGCGACCGGAGCGGTCTGGCGCAGGTAGTCTTCCGCGAGTCCGAGGTCGCTGAGCGCGCCCACGACCTGCGGTCCGAGTACTGCATCAAGGTTACCGGCGTGGTCGAGGCTCGCCCAGAGGGCTCGGAAAACCCGAACCTGCCGTCCGGCGAGATCGAGGTCAACGTCACCGACCTGGCGGTGCTGAACAAGTCGGCGGCCCTGCCGTTCCAGATCGATGATCCGTCGACCTCCGGCGAGGTGGGTGAGGAAGCGCGCCTGCGCTACCGCTACCTGGACCTGCGCCGCCAGAGCCAGGGCAACGCCCTACGCCTGCGCTCGGCCGCCAACCGCGCGGCCCGTCAGGTGCTGGACTCCCACGACTTCACCGAGATCGAAACCCCGACCCTGACCCGGTCCACCCCGGAGGGCGCGCGCGACTTCCTGGTGCCGGCCCGCCTGAAGCCGGGCTCCTGGTACGCGCTGCCGCAGTCCCCGCAGCTGTTCAAGCAGCTGCTCATGGTCGCCGGCATGGAGCGTTACTACCAGATCGCGCGCTGCTACCGCGACGAAGACTTCCGCGCCGACCGCCAGCCGGAGTTCACCCAGCTGGACGTCGAGATGTCCTTCGTGGACCAGGACGATATCATCGGCCTGGCCGAGGAGATCCTGGTGGCCCTGTGGAAGCTCATCGGCTACGACATCACCACCCCGATCCCGCGCATGACCTACGCGGACGCCATGAAGTACTACGGCTCCGACAAGCCGGACCTGCGCTTCGACATCAAGATCGTGGAGTGTACCGACTTTTTCAAGGACACCACCTTCCGTGTCTTCCAGAACGAATACGTCGGCGCGGTCGTCATGGACGGCGGCGCCTCCCAGCCGCGTCGCCAGTTCGACGCCTGGCAGGACTGGGCCAAGCAGCGCGGCGCTAAGGGCCTGGCCTACATCACCATCGCCGAGGACGGCGCCCTGGGCGGCCCGGTGGCCAAGAACATCACCGACGCCGAGCGCGAAAGCATCGCCCAACACGTCGACGCCAAGCCGGGCGACGCCATTTTCTTCGCCGCCGGCGACACCAAGTCCTCCCGTGCGCTGCTAGGCGCAGCCCGCGGCGAGATCGCCCGCAAGCTGGGTCTTATCAAGGAAGGCGACTGGGCCTTTACCTGGGTCGTCGACGCCCCGCTTTTCGAGCCGGCTGCCGACGCCACCGCCTCCGGCGACGTGGCCCTGGGCCACTCCAAGTGGACCGCCGTGCACCACGCCTTCACCTCGCCGAAGCCGGAGTGGATTGACTCCTTCGACGAGAACCCGGGCGAGGCCACCGCCTACGCCTATGACATCGTCTGCAACGGCAACGAGATCGGCGGCGGCTCCATCCGTATTCACCAGCGCGACGTCCAGGAGCGCGTCTTCGACGTCATGGGCATTGGTGAGGAAGAAGCCCGCGAGAAGTTCGGCTTCCTGCTGGACGCCTTCGCCTTCGGCGCCCCGCCGCACGGCGGCATCGCCTTCGGCTGGGACCGCATTGTCTCCCTGCTGGGTGGCTTCGACTCCATCCGCGACGTCATCGCCTTCCCGAAGTCCGGCGGCGGCGTCGACCCGCTGACGGATGCCCCGGCCCCGATCCCGGCCGCGCAGCGCAAGGAGACCGGCGTGGACTTCAAGCCGGAAAAGAACGCCAAGGCGGATAAGGAATCCAAGCCGAAGTCGCCCGACTCGACGGATAGCTAAGGCGGCACGCCCCGGTCCACGCGGTGCGTGTGCCGGGGCTTACCGCTTACCCAGGAGGAGATTTTAGGTGGAGACTGCACAGCCGGACCAGCAGGCAATTGTCGCCTTTGCGGAGGACTTATTGTCCAACCGATTTGGGGGAACGCAAAAGCTCAGCGACGTTGAAGCCTTGACCGGTTCGGGGCATGCGGTCGTGCTGCGCGCCCGGGTGGCCAATTCCCCGTTCCTCCCGCACCGATCCGTGGTCATCAAGCACAACCCGGCCACCGGTTATGCCGGGGATGACGCCGCCTTCCTCCGGGAGATCGTGGCCTACCAGTTCACCAACTCCTTGGCGGCGGATGTGCGCCCCGGGCCGGTACTGCTGGCACACGACGTGGACAGGCGCACGGTGGTGCTCACCGACTCCGGCAATACGGATACCTTCGCCGAGGCCTTAGAGTCCGCCGACGAGGACGTGCGGCGCACGCTGTTGCGCTCCCTGGGCGCGGAGCTGGGTCAGATGCACGCCGGCACCGCCGACCGCGAGCAGGACTACGACCTGCTGCTGTCGCGGAAGCTGAAAAAGCACCCGGAGTACGCCGAGAACCAGGTCATACGCGACAAGGTGCTCTATGACTCCATCTACCGCGGCGTGACCATCGCCGAGGCCGCCGGGCTGGCGGTGCCCGACGAGGTCAAGGACCTGGCGGACCAGGCGGCCAAATCGCTGCAGTCCGGCCGCTACCGTGCCTTTACCCCCTTCGACCTGTCGCCGGACAACATTATCGTGGCAGACAACATCCACTTTCTGGACTACGAGTGGGCTGGTTTCCGCAACGTCGGCTTCGACGTCGCCTGCGTTATCGCCGGCTTCCCGCAGTTCCTCTTCGCCCAGCCGGTCTCCGACGAGGAGGCAGACGCCTTCATCGAGGCCTGGGCCAGGGAGGTCCACGGCCTGTGGCCGCAGTTCAAGGACGCCGGCCAGATCCAGCATCTAGTCACCGCCTGCCTGGTCGGCTGGGCCTTTTCCAGCCTGACCACCATGTCCGCCGGGGGAGTAGAAGTACTCGCTGCCGTCCTGCGCGGCCACGAGGAAATTCCGGTGGGCCCGGAGGACTCCCTCCTGCGCACCGCGGACCACGGTCCGTTCAACGACGACGAGCTGCTCATCCGCCGCGATCTTTTCGAGACCTTCGAGGCCCTGTCGCGCTTTGCCAACCGCTGCGAGGATGGCGACTGCCAGCCGGCGGCTGAATTTGGTGCGCTGGTAGCACGGCGCCTGAGCGAGCCCGGCCAGCGCTAGGCCGGGGCGGTACGTAACCCCGCGTTGCCGCCCTGGACGTTGATAAAGAAAGTGAGGTGCTAGCCACCGTGGCTCAAGAAGATCTCTTCGGGGGGATTTCCCCGTCCCCGGAAGCCGAGCAGTCCAGTGGCCTGGCCGGACGCGGGCAGCAGATGTTTAGTACCCACGCTGGCTCGCCGCTGGCCGCGCGCATGCGCCCGCGTACCCTGGACGAGGTGGTCGGCCAAAAGCACCTGCTCGACCCGGGCAAGCCCCTGCGGCGGCTGGTCGAGGGCTCTGGGGAGGCCTCCGTCATCCTGTACGGCCCGCCGGGTACGGGCAAAACCACCATCGCCTCGCTCATCGCCAGCGCGATGGGGCAGAACTTCGTGGGCCTGTCCGCGCTGGATTCCGGGGTCAAGCAGGTGCGCGAGGTCATCACCCAGGCCCGTCACGAGGCCGCCCGCGGCGCGCGCACCGTCCTGTTTATCGACGAGGTGCACCGCTTTTCCAAGACGCAGCAGGACGCGCTGCTGGCGGCTGTCGAAAACCGCACCGTGCTGCTGGTCGCCGCGACCACGGAAAACCCGTCCTTCTCCGTGGTCTCCCCGCTGCTGTCGCGCTCGCTGCTGCTGCAGCTCAACCCGCTAGGCGACGAGGATCTTAAGACGCTGGTGGACCGGGCGGTACGCGACGAGCGCGGCCTGGCCGGCCGCATTACCGTGAACGCCGAGGCCCGGGACCAGCTGGTGTTGCTGGCCGGCGGCGACGCCCGCCGCGTGCTGACCTACCTGGAGGCCACGGCGGAGGCCGTGCCCGACGGCGGGGAGCTGGACACCCAGACTATCAAGGACAACGTCAACAAGGCGGTGGTGCGCTACGACCGCGACGGCGACCAGCACTACGACGTCGTCTCCGCCTTCATCAAGTCGATCCGCGGCTCGGACCCAGACGCGGCCCTACACTACCTGGCCCGCATGATCGAGGCGGGGGAGGACCCGCGGTTTATCGCCCGGCGGCTCATCGTGCACGCCTCGGAGGACATCGGCATGGCGGATCCGACCGCGCTGCCGACCGCCGTGGCCGCCGCCCAGGCCGCACAGCTCATCGGCTTGCCGGAGGCGCGGATCCCGCTGGCGCAGGCCACCATCCACTTGGCGACCGCGCCGAAGTCGAACTCGGTGATTGGCGCTATTGATGCCGCCCTGGGCGACGTGCGCGCCGGCAAGTCCGGCTTCGTGCCCGCCCACCTGCGCGACGGCCACTACGCTGGGGCGAAGGATCTGGGCAACGCCGTGGGCTACGTCTACCCGCACGATGATCCGCGGGGCGTGGTGGCCCAGCAGTACCTGCCGGACACCCTGGCCGACGCGGTCTACTACCATCCCACCGATCACGGGGCGGAAAAACGCGTGCGCGGCTTCTTGGGCCGCCTGCGGGACATCGTCCGCGGGCGCGGGCGCGGCTAGCGGGCACTAGCCGGGCCCTATCACGGTACCGGACCGGCACGTGAGCAAGCCGGCGGGGCGGGGCGATTTGAGCGTCCCGAACTTCACCCGCAGCTGCGGGGCGGGTAAAGTTGAGCGCTGTTACTGACGTTAGTCGATAGTCAAAGGAAGTTACCTGGTGAAGACCCACGAGATTCGGGAGCGCTTTACTGCGCATTTTGTGAATAAGGGCCACGAGCCCGTCCCCAGCGCCTCGCTGATCCTGGATGATCCTAACCTGCTGTTCGTCAACGCCGGCATGGTTCCCTTCAAGCCCTATTTCCTGGGCCAGCAGAACCCGCCCTTCCCGAACGGGCTGGCCACCTCCATCCAGAAGTGCGTACGCACCCTGGACATCGAAGAGGTCGGCATCACCACCCGCCACAACACCTTCTTCCAGATGGCCGGCAACTTCTCCTTCGGCCAGTATTTCAAGGAAGGTGCTATCACTAACGCGTGGGAGCTGCTCACCAACTCGATCGAGGAGGGCGGCTTCGGCCTGGACCCAGCGCGTCTGTGGGTCACCGTCTACGAGACCGACGACGAGGCCGCCAGCATCTGGCACGACAAGATCGGCGTGCCCGAAGAGCGCATCCAGCGCATGGGCATGGAGGACAATTACTGGTCCATGGGCGTGCCCGGGCCCTGTGGGCCGTGCTCCGAGATCTACTACGACCGCGGCGCCGAATACGGCAAGGAGGGCGGCCCGGCCGCGGACGACAACCGCTACATGGAGATCTGGAACCTGGTCTTCATGCAGAACGAGCGCGGCGAAGGCAACGGCAAGGGCGATTTCGAAATTGTCGGCGAGCTGCCGAAGAAGAACATCGATACCGGCCTGGGCATCGAGCGCGTCGCTTGCCTGCTCCAGGGCGTGGACAACGTCTACGAGACGGACCTGCTTCGCCCAGTCATCGACGTGGCCGAGGAGCTGACCGGCTCGAAGTACAACTCGAACCACGAGCATGACATCCGCTTCCGCGTCATCGCGGACCACTCCCGCACCGGCATGATGCTCATCCTGGACGGCGTGACCCCGTCCAACGAGGGCCGCGGCTACATCCTGCGCCGCCTGCTGCGCCGCATTATCCGCTCCGCCCGCCTGCTGGGCGCGACCGGGGAAACCATCGAGCGCTTCCTGACCACGGTCATGGACACCATGGAGCCGTCCTACCCGGAAATCGCTGACAACCGCGAGCGCATCCTCCGCGTGGCCAAGAACGAGGAAAAGGCCTTCCTCAAGACCCTCGAATCCGGCACCTACCGCTTCGACGAGGCCGCCGCTGCTGTTAAGGCCGCCGGCAAGAAAACCCTGCGCGGCGAGGACGCCTTCGCCCTGCACGACACCTACGGCTTCCCGATCGACCTGACCCTCGAGATGGCCGCCGAGGCCGGCCTCGAGGTCGACATGCCCGCCTTCGAGGCCGCCATGGCCGAGCAGAAGGCGCGCGCCAAGGCTGACAACCGCGCCAAGAAACACGGGCACACCGATGAGTCGCTCTACCGCGAATGGGTCGACAACCAACCAACCATCTTCACTGGTTACGAAGAGCTTAGCTCCGACGCTCAGGTCATCGGCCTGGTGCGCAACGGCGAGAAGGTCACCGAGGCCGAGGTAGGAGACAAGGTCGAGGTCATCCTGGACCAGACCCCGCTGTACGCCGAGTCCGGCGGCCAGATGGCCGACCGCGGGCGCCTGGTGGCGGGCGAGACCACCCTGCAGGTCGACGACGTGCAGAAGATCGGCAAGAAGCTGTGGGTCCACAAGGCCACCGTGACCGCCGGCGGGCTGGATCTGGGCACCCGTATGACCGCGGAGGTCGACGCCGCCTGGCGCCACGGCGCCACCCAGGCGCACACGGCCACCCACCTCATCCACGCCGCGCTACGTCAGGTGCTGGGCCCGACCGCGGTCCAGGCCGGTTCCATGAACCGTCCGGGCTACCTGCGCTTCGACTTCAACTTCACCGACCAGCTCACCGAGGCCCAGATGGAGGAGATCGCCCTCATCACCAACCAGGCGGTGGACTCCAACCTGGCGGTCAACACCATCGAGACCTCCCTGGAGGAGGCCAAGGCGATGGGCGCTATGGCGCTGTTCGGCGAGAACTACGGCCGCAACGTCCGCGTCGTGGAAATCGGCGGCCCGTTCTCCATCGAGCTCTGCGGCGGCACCCACGTCGGCGCCTCCTCCCAGGTGGGCCCGGTCTCCGTGCTGGGTGAGTCCTCCGTTGGCTCCGGAGCCCGCCGCATCGAGGCCTACACCGGCCTGGACGCGTTCAAGTACTTCTCCAAGGAAGCCGCCCTGGTCGAGGGCGTATCCCGCGATCTGAAGGTCCAGACCGAGGAACTGCCGGACCGGATCGCCCAGCTGAGCGAGAAGCTCAAGGCCGCGGAGAAGGAAATCTCCAGCCTCCGCAAGGCCCAGCTCCAGGCCCAGGCCGCGGACTTCGTGGCCGCCGCCCGCGAGGTCAACGGTTTCCGGACCATCATGCTGCGCCTGCCGGAGGGCACGGACGGCAACGACCTGCGCACCGTGGCCACGGACTTGAAGAACCGCCTGAAGGACCACGACGGCGTTATCGCGCTGGGTGCGAAGAACGGCGAGAAGTTCTCCTTCATCATCGCCGCGACCCCGTCCGCCGTGGAACGCGGCGTGAAGGCCGGTGACATCGTCAAGCTCTTCGGCGAATACGTCGACGGCCGCGGCGGCGGCAAGCCGGACATGGCGCAGGGCTCCGGCCAGCTGGCCGAGGGAGCCGAGCGCGGCTTCGACGCCGTCAAGGACATGTTGGAGAAGCTGTAGGTCTATGGCGAAAGTCACACCGGATACTCCCGGCCTTGACGACCCCGGCCCCGGCCGGCGGCTCGGCGTAGACGTTGGCACTGTCCGAATTGGGGTAGCCGTCAGCGATCGCGACGCGCGCCTGGCGACCCCCGTCGAGACCGTCGCGCGGGTCACCGGCTTCAAGGACCGCGACGGCGCGGACATCGATCGGCTCGTTGAGCTGGCCGAACAGTACCAAGTTACCGAAGTGGTCGTCGGGCTGCCGCGGGATTTGCAGGCCAACGGATCCAAAAGCGTCAAGCACGCCAAGGAGATTGCGTTTCGTATCCGTCGCCGGTTGGCGAAGTCTGAAACGATGGTTTCGTTAGCACCTGTCAGATTGGCGGATGAGCGTCTCACCACGGTGGTCGCCACCCAAGCCTTGCGTGCCTCTGGAGTATCCGAGAAGAAGGGCCGTAAAGTGATTGACCAAGCCGCTGCTGTGGAGATTCTCCAAAGCTGGCTGGATGCACGCGCGCGAGCATTGTCCGATAAACAGAATGACGCAGACCAATAAAGCCTTCGACCTCAGGAGACTAATTTAGTGAGCCGCAATGAACAGCGCTTGGCTAGGCGCATGGAACCGAAGTTTGTGAAGCGACGACAGCGTGGCTTAGCCGTGCTGATCGCCTCCTTCGTGCTGATCATCGGCGCGATCGTCTACATCGGCGGCCAAATCCTGGTGGGCGACAAGGGAGGGTCGCGTACCGACTTTGAAGGGACGGGTAACGGCGTGACCCAGTTGATCCAGGTGCCGGAGGGGTCCTCCATCTCGGAGCTGGGCCGTGACTTGGTGGACAAGGGCGTGGTGAAAAGCGACGAGGCTTTCCAGACTGCCGCCGCCAACAACGTTGACGCCGGCTCGCTGCAGCCGGGCTTCTACCGCCTGCAGGAGGAGATGAGCGCAGATTCTGCAGTCGAGGCGCTGCTCGACCTTAACAACCAGGTCGACCTACTGGACGTGCAAGGCGGCGCGACGCTCCAAGACGTCTCCGTCATCGGCGGCGACGTGCGCTACGGCATCTACTCCATGATCGAGAAGGTCACCTGCGAGGAAGGCAACTGCGTCCAGAAGGACGAGCTGGAGCGTGTCGCGGCGACCGTGGACCCGCAGCAGCTGGGTGCCCCGGAGTGGGCTATCGAACCCGTCAAGGCCCGCGGCGACGATCCGAAGCGCCTGGAGGGCCTCATTGCGCCGGGCCGCTACATCCTGGACCCGAACATGAGCGCCGAGGAGATCCTGACCGATCTGGTTTCCCGCTCCGCGGAGCAGTACAACGAAACCGACATCGTGGGCCGTGCCCAGGCCATTGGCGTGAGTCCCTACGAGCTGCTTACCTCTGCCTCCCTGGTCGAGCGCGAGGCCCCGGCCGGCGAGTTCGACAAGGTCGCGCGTGTCATCCTGAACCGCCTAGACGAGCCCATGCGCCTGGAGTTCGACTCCACCGTCAACTACGGCCTGGAAGACGTCGAGCTGGCCACCACCGACGAGGACCGTGATCGCAAGACGCCGTGGAACACCTACGCCAAGGATGGCCTGCCGGATACGCCGATCGCGTCGCCGTCGGAGGAAGCCATCCAGGCGATGGAGCACCCCGCCGAGGGCGAGTGGCTCTTCTTCGTCACCGTGGATGATCAGGGCACGACCGTGTTCACCAACAACTTCGACGAGCACCAGGAAAAGGTCCGCGAGGCCCTCGACTCGGGCATCCTGGACCACCAGCGCCAAGGCACCAACCCGGCCGACGCCGAGAACGCTGAAAACTAGAGAACTAGGAGACCTCGGTCATGCCACGCGCGGCGGTATTGGGCTCGCCCATCGAGCACTCGCTCTCCCCGGTTTTGCACAACGCCGGTTACGCGGCCCTCGGTCTGGAGGATTGGGACTACGGCCGGCAGGAGTGCACGGCCGAACAGCTCCCCGGGCTCGTGCGTGGGGCCGCCGCCGACGTGCGCGGTTTCTCCGTGACCATGCCGGGCAAGTTCGCCGCGGTGGAGATCGCCGACGAGGTCACCGACCGCGCCCGCCTGCTGGGCTCGGCCAATACCCTGGTGCGGCTGAGCGAGGCGCGCTGGCGGGCCGACAACACCGACACCGAGGGCGTCATCGGCGCGCTGCAGCGCCTGCTCTGGGACCAGCACGTGGACGAGGCCGTGGTCATCGGCGCCGGCGGTACCGCGCGCCCGGCGCTGTGGGCTCTGGCCCAGCGCGGCGTTAAAACCGTCACGGTGCTCAACCGCTCCAACCGCCGCGCCGAGCTCGAGCCGCTAGCCCGCGAGCTGGGCCTGGAGTTGCGCACCACGGACTTCCACACCGACTTGGAGCAGCTGTCCCTGGGCACCGGGGTCATCGTCTCCACGGTTCCCTCGGCGGCGCTGGAAGACCACCTGCTGGATCTCGCGCACGCGCCGGTGCTAGACGTCATTTACGAGCCCTGGCCGACTCCGCTGACCGTGGCCGCCGCGGCGAACGGCTACGCGACGGTCAACGGGCACATCATGCTGGCCCACCAGGCCTTCAGTCAGTTCGAGCAGTTCACGGGCCAGCCTGCCCCGCAAGAAGAGATGATTGACGCGCTCAACAGCGCCCTGGCCGCCCGCCAGAGCTCGCTAATAAACCGCGCCAAGCGCAGCTAGCCCACGACCGCGCCCTGGGCAGCCCCGCGCCCGATCCCTTAAGCTGGGCTACACGAGGTTCAAGCTTTGGGGGAAGCGGGGGAGAATCAGCTTATGGTGCACACTGCGCCTTTCGTGACCACGGGGGAAGAGTTACCAATCGCGGCCTGTGCCGTGGGGCTTTGGCTGCTGGTGGCCTGGGCCGCGACACTGTGCTGGTGGGACCTTAGCGCCCGGCGCCTGCCCAACTGGCTGACGCTGCCCGCCGGGGCAGTAGCAGTCCTCGCGCTTTTTCAGTATCCGTCCTGGGCCGTGGGGCTTATCTGGCCGGGCGTCTACCTCGCCCAGGCGCTGCTGCCCGGCCCGGTCGGGCGCTTAGGCGGCGGGGACATAAAGCTCGCGGCCCCGCTCGGGGTGGGCTGCGCCGCGCTTGCCGGGACGGCCGGGGTGCTCGCCGCGATGGTCATTGCCGGGCTGGTGACCCTGGGGGCCGGATTATTATGCACCGCTGCCGGCAGCGGCCGGAAGGCGGATCACCGGGGCGTCCCACACGGTCCGGCCATGCTCTTTGCCGCCGCCGCGGTGGCGGCCGCCAGGTGGGTGGCTACCCCCATAATGTAGACGGATGCACCACTTCACAGGGCCGGCGTGAAATAATGACAGCCATGCTTCGTTGGACAACTGCGGGAGAATCCCACGGGCAGGCGCTCATCGCGCTGCTTGAGCACCTGCCGGCCGGGGTTCCGATTACTAAGGACGAGATTGCGCTGCAACTATCGCGGAGGAGGCTGGGCTACGGCCGCGGCGCCCGAATGAAGTTCGAGGCCGATGAGCTGACCCTGCTCGCCGGCGTCCGCCACGGCCAGACCTTGGGCAGCCCGATTGCGGTGATGATCGGCAATACGGAGTGGCCGAAGTGGACCACCGTGATGAGCCCGGGCCCGTTGGATATGGACGACGCGCAGGTCGCAGAAGCCATGCAGTCGGGCCGCGGCGCGGCGCTGACCCGCCCGCGACCGGGACACGCGGATTTTGCCGGCATGGTCAAGTATGACCACGCCGAGGCCCGCCCGATCCTGGAGCGTTCCTCCGCCCGGGAGACCGCCGCCCGCGTGGCCGCGGCCACCTTCGCCCGCAACTTCCTGCGGGAGACCCTCGGCGTGGAGGTGATCTCCCACGTCATCTCCATCGGCGCTTCCGATCCTTATGAGGGCCCGGCCCCGGCGCCGGCGGATCTTGCGGCTATCGATGCCTCCCCGGTGCGTTCCTTCGACAAGGCCGCTGAGGAGAGCATGGTCGCCGAGATCGAGGCCGCCAAGAAGCAGGGTGACACCTTAGGCGGGATCGTGGAGGTCGTCGTCGACGGGCTGCCCATCGGCTTGGGCTCGCACATCAGCGGCGAGGATCGCCTCGACGCCCAGCTGGCGGCCGCGCTGATGGGCATCCAGGCCATCAAGGGCGTGGAGATCGGCGACGGCTTCGCCGAGGCCCGCCGCCGCGGCTCCGCCGCGCACGACGAGATGGTGCGCACGGACGACGGCGTTGACCGGCTGACTAACCGCGCGGGCGGCCTCGAGGGCGGCATGACCAACGGCCAGCAGCTGCGGGTGCGGGCGGCCATGAAGCCGATTTCCACCGTGCCGCGTGCGCTGCAGACCGTGGACATGGCCGACGGTTCCGCCGCGACCGCCATCCACCAGCGCTCCGACGTGTGCGCGGTGCCCGCGGCCGGCGTGGTGGCCGAGGCCATGGTGGCGCTCGTCGTCGCCCGCGCCGTGCGGGAGAAATTCGGCGGCGACAGCTTAGCGGAGACCAAGCGCAACATCGCCGCTTACCAGGACTACGTCGCCCAGCGCTTGAACTGCCCGCAGGATAACCCCGAAGCCTAAAAGACCAAACACACTGGAAAGGCCAGGACTACGATGACCGTACCTCCTTTAGCGACGGGAGCTCCGCGACCGCTGGCAGTGCTGGTGGGCCCGCCCGGCGCCGGTAAATCGACCATCGGGCGCCGGCTCGCCCGGGCGCTGAACGTCGGGCTGGTGGATTCGGACCAACTGATCGAGGTCGCCCACGGCAAGCCCTGCGGTGAGGTCTTCGCCGAGCTGGGCGAGGAAGATTTCCGCCACGAGGAAGAAAAGCACGTGGCCGAGGCCCTGTCTGCCGGCGGCGTGGTCAGCCTCGGCGGGGGAGCCGTGGTCAGCTCGGCCACCCGCGACCTGCTGGAGCGCCACACAGTCATCTGGGTGGAAGTCAGCGCGGAGGAAGGTGTGCGGCGCACCTCCAGCAACAACTCCCGCCCGGTCCTGCAGTCCGAGGACCCGTTGGCGCGCTACCAGGAGCTGCTGGACCAACGCGATGAGTTCTACCGCGAGGTCGCCGACTACCGTGCCCGCACCGACGGGCGCAGCCCGCAGCAGGTGGTCGGG
Source organism: Corynebacterium sp. 1103A (assembly GCF_055700955.1). Classification (NCBI taxonomy): domain Bacteria; kingdom Bacillati; phylum Actinomycetota; class Actinomycetes; order Mycobacteriales; family Corynebacteriaceae; genus Corynebacterium; species Corynebacterium sp. 1103A. Next base: position 62,029 of record NZ_JASTTF010000006.1, on the reverse strand, counting down.
GATATCCTCGGCTTCTTGGAGACCCTGTAGGAAGACCACCCTCTAACCGTCACACCCCACCCCCTAATTTTGTCGAGGAGAAGCCCATGCCCGTCATTCCGGTTAACGGCCCGGCACCGTATCAGGTCCACATTGGTCACGGGCTGGCCCCGGAAATCGTCGAGACCATCCGGGAGTCCGGCGCGGCCCAGGTAGCCATCCTCTGCCCCGAGGTCTTGAGCGCCTCCGCGCGCCGGCTCGCCGACGTGGTTGAGGGCGCCGGCGTGCGCTGCCACGTCTGGCTCTTGCCGGACGCTGAGCGCGCCAAGCAGCTCAGCGTCGTCAGCGAGCTCTGGGACAAGCTCGGCGCGGCCGGCTTTGGCCGCCAGGACCTTGTCGTCGGCTTCGGCGGCGGTGCGACCACGGACCTGGCGGGATTCGTCGCGGCGACCTGGATGCGCGGCATCCGCGTGGTGCAGGTGCCAACGACGCTGCTGGCCATGGTGGACGCGGCTGTCGGCGGCAAGACCGGCATCAACACCGCGGCCGGCAAGAACCTGGTTGGGTCCTTCCACGAGCCGCTGGCCGTCTTCGCCGACATTGAGGTGCTGCGCAGCCTTCCGGACGAAGAGATGGTGACCGGCTCGGCAGAAATCATCAAGACCGGCTTCATCCACGACCCGGAGATCATCGAGCTCTACCGCCGCGACCCGGCCGCCTGCCTGGACCCGGACGGCGCCCTGCCGGAACTTATCGCCCGCTCGGTGGCGGTCAAGGCCCACGTGGTGGGCGAGGACCTCAAGGAGTCTGGCCTGCGGGAGACCCTGAACTACGGGCACACCTTCGGGCACGCCATCGAGCGCGCGGAGGACTACTCCTGGCGCCACGGCAACGCCGTGGCCGTGGGCATGATGTTCGTGGCCTACCTGGCCGAGGCCCGCGGGTTCATCGACGCCGATCTGGTCGAGCTGCACCGTGAGGTCCTCACCTCCGTCGGCCTGCCGGTTGCCTACCGCGACGGCCAGTGGCCGGAGCTGCACGCGGCCATGCGCCATGACAAGAAAAACCGGGACGGTAAAATCCGCTTCGTGGCCTTGACCGCGGTGGGGGCGACCACCCGCGTTGAGGGCCCGAGCGAGGACGAATTGCGCCAAGCATTTGAGAAGGCGAGCAGATAATGCAGGTAGTTATCATCAACGGGCCCAACCTGAACCGGCTGGGCAAGCGCCAGCCGGACGTCTACGGCGCCACCACCCTGCGCGATATCGAGGAGATGATCCGCCAGCGCGGGGAGAAGCTCCGCGCGGAGGGCGCCGAACTGGAGCTGGACTTCTTCCAGTCCAACCACGAAGGTGAGATCATCGACCGCGTCCACGCCGCCGCCGATGCCGGCGCGGGTGTCATCATCAACCCCGGGGCCTTTACCCATACCTCCGTGGCCATCCGCGACGCGCTCGCGGAGATCGCCGACGGCGCGGGCTTCGTGGAGGTCCACCTGTCCAACGTGCACGCCCGGGAAGAATTCCGGCAGCGCTCCTACCTGTCGGCCATCGCTGGCGGCGTCATCGCCGGACTCGGCCCGGTTGGCTACCTCGCCGCCCTCTCGTACTTCACCGCCTCTTCCTAAGCCCTGCAGACCCGCGCCTTAACGCCGGTGTGAAAACGGTTACCGTGTCTGCGGACACAGGCTAGAATGGGTGTCCTACGCGGTGGGCTTTAAAAGCCTGCCTTTAGTGCATTTTGCTCAGCGGAAAGGATTAACCATGGCTTTGGCAGATACTCGTTTTAGCGACCGGCGTCGGAAGCTTGCGGCGCAGCTGGCGGGGCAGCGCATCGACGCGATTTTGGTCACCGATCTTATCCACGTGCGTTACCTGTCGAATTTCTCCGGCTCGAACGGCGCGCTGCTGTTGCGGAAGGACCTTTCCGCCGCTATAGCCACCGACGGGCGGTACACTACCCAGATTAAGCAGGAAGTGCCGGACATCACCCCGATTATCGAGCGCGGTGTCGGCATGGCCCTGCTCAAGACCCTGGAGGGGCAGGGGCCGCTGAGGGTGGGCTTCGAAGCGGACACGGTCTCGGTTAACCAGCACGCGGCTCTGGAGAAGGCCTGCCCGGAGGACGTGACTCTGGTTCCTATCTCCGGCGTGATTGAGGAGATCCGCCTCTACAAGGATCCGCTCGAGCTGGAACGCCTGGACTCCCTGGCGCAGCTGGCTACCGATGCCTTCGAGGCGATGCTAGCCGCGGGCGAGGTCCGCGCGGGCCGCACCGAGCGCCAGATCGCAGCCGACCTGGAATACCGGATGCGCGAGGCCGGCGCGGAGCGCACCAGCTTCGACACCATCGTGGCCTCCGGCCCGAACTCCGCGCTGCCGCACCACGGCGCCGACGACCGGGTGCTGGAAGACGGCGACTTGGTCACCATCGACTTCGGCGCCCACCTGCGCGGCTTCAACTCCGATATGACGCGCACCGTCGTCATCGGTGAACCGGACGAGTTCGTCCGGGAGATCTACGACGTGGTTAAGCGTGCCCAGGAGGCCGGCGTGGCGGCGGCCACCCCGGGCACGGCACTCGCGGACGTGGACAAGGCCTGCCGCGACGTCATCGAGGAGGCCGGCTACGGCGAGTACTTCGTCCACTCGACCGGCCACGGCGTGGGCTTGCTCGTCCACGAGGCGCCCGCGGCCGCCCGCAACGCCAACGGCACCCTGGCCGCCGGCATGACGCTGACCATCGAGCCGGGCGTTTACGTGCCCGGCAAGGGCGGCGTGCGGATCGAGGACACCCTCATCATCACCGACGGCGCCCCGACTATCATCACCCGCTCGCCGAAGGAACTGCGGTCCTTCTAGCCTGGGCCCCAGGTCCACGCTAGGTACTGCCCGCGCGGACGCACTGACCGCCCGGGGCGTTGCCGCCGGTTGCCCACCACAAAAAGTGGGCGCCGGTTTTACACGCATTCCGGCAGGGATAGTAAACTGGTAAGACGTAACTTTTAATCCAACAGATTTCGGGAGATTGATTCGTGGCTGATACCACTGCTTTCAAGAACGGTCTTGTTCTAAAGATTGACAATAAGCTACAGCAGATTATTGAGTTCCAGCACGTCAAGCCGGGCAAGGGCCCTGCCTTCGTGCGCACCAAGCTCAAGGACGTTGTCTCGTGCAAGGTCACGGACAAGACGTGGAACGCCGGCGCCAAGGTCGAGACCGCGACGGTGGACCGCCGCGACATGACCTACTTGTACCACGACGGCAGCAACTACGTCGTCATGGATGACAAGGACTTCGAGCAGGTCGAGCTGAGCCCGGACAAGTTTGGCGACGCCGCCAAGTTCCTGCTGGAGAACATGCGCGTGCAGGTCTCCTTCCATGAGGGCGAGCCGCTGTTCGCCGAGCTGCCGATCAACGTTGACCTGAAGGTCGAGCATACCGATCCGGGCCTGCAGGGCGACCGCTCCAACGGTGGCACCAAGCCGGCCACCCTGGAGACCGGCGCCGAGATCCAGGTCCCGCTGTTCATCGAGACCGGCAACGTGCTCAAGGTGGATACCCGGACGGGCGAGTACCTGTCCCGCGTCAGCAACTAGCGTGCAGCAAGAACAAAAGAAGGACCCAGTGACGGAAGAAAATTACGAGCAGCACAGCTCGTCTCCCGAGCGCGTGTCCCGCAACCGTCGCCACGGCGCACGGTACCGGGCACGGCGGCGTGCCGCCGACATCCTCTACGAGGCAGAAAACCGCGACATCGATCCGGTAGCCATCGTCGAGGAACGAAAGGGCCTGGCCCTAGAAGGCGAGCACGGCGTTGCGCCGATCGCGGACTACACCGCAGAAATCGTCCAAGGCGTGGCCGAAGAGCTGGACGACATCGATGACGCGATCGCTCGCTACCTTGCCGACGATTGGCGCCTGGACCGGCTGCCTCCCGTCGAGCGAGCGATCCTGCGCGTGTCCACCTGGGAGCTGCTCTACAACCCGGAGGTACCGCTGGCTACCGCCGTGACCGAAGGCGTGGAGCTGGCCAGCGAATACTCGCACATCAAGGCCGCCCCGTACATCAACGCGGTCCTCGACGACGTCGCGCAGTCCCGCCGCGCCGGCAGCCCGATGGCCTCCGAGGAGGACCTCGCCTCCGAGGAGACCGCGGACGGCGCTGAGACCACCGACGGCGCTGAGACCGCTGCGGATTCCCCGGAAGGGGAGAAGGACACACCGGCTGAGTAGGCGCGGTCCCGCCGCTTCGGCGCAGGCCGGCTGTGGGGCGTTGTCTGCAAGATCTAAAAAGCTGGCTGGCCTTCCGATCCACCCGCGCTAGTGCGCGAGGTTGGAGAAGGAGGACAGCCAGCTTTTCGTGATGAATTGGCTCTGCTAGTTGTCGCCGCCGGCTTCCTGGGCGGTCTCGGAGCCCATCTTGGCCATTTCCTCGGCGGCGGAAACCATGGCGTTCTGGGCGCCGATGACGCCGTCGACGGCGGCTTGGAGCGCTGCGGTCAACTGGCCGTCGGTCGCGCCGGCGGCCACCGGCAGGTCGCGCTCGGAACGCACGATGAGCATGTCTTCGTGCTCGGCTATGGCCACGCGGGCGCCGAAGGAAACCGAGTTGATCTGGTTGGCCGCCAGGAAGAGCCCGGCATCGGCCTGCGAGAAGGAGGCGTCGGTAGCCACGTCGCAGCGGACGATGACCACGGAATCCAGCACCGCGAACATGCACGGCAGGCCGTTGAGGTTAGCCGTGGCGGCGTCGTTGCGGCCTTCGATCTTTTCCAGCTCGATCTCGAAGGTGCGCATCGCGTCGATGACGCGTTCCAGGGTGACCTCCGGTAGTGCGGTGTCGGTAGGGTTCTGGTTAGTCATTGTGCTCCTCCCAGGTCACGAGTTCCGGGTACTGCTGTTCCAGCCAGGTAAACGACTGCACGACGGCGTCCAGGGTGGACATCACGAACGCACCGATCTGGTTGCGGGACAGGCCCTGGCTGATGTTGAGCTCACGCACGGCGGAGACGGCCAGGCTGCCCTCTCCGGCCTCAAAGAAACGCAGGGTGGGGGCGAAGTGCTCGGTGTTCCACTGGTTGAGCTGGGCCAGGACCTTCGGGCCCTCCGCGGCCGGCACGTCGCCGCGCCAGACCGAATCCAGGATGAGGGTGTTTTCCCGCACCTGCATCGCGATGGCGGCGTTGGAGAAACCGGTTCGCAGGATGTCGATGGTCTCCTCGTCGCTGACTGGCTGGTTTTCCATCCGGTACTGCAGCTTTTCGGCGTCGAAGATTTCCCCGACGCGGGCGAGGGTTACCGGCTCCACTGGGGTGTCCGGGTGCAATTGGGGTTGTTCATCAGTCACTGGGACAAAATCCAAACTTGTAGCTTAAAAGGGGTCGAAAATCATTCGTTACCTACCGCGGGACTTGGGCACTGCGATCCGGGCATGCCGGTGGGCAGGCCGAACTCCTTGGCGGGTAATCCGTCTATCCAGCATAACGGAGAGGTTGCCGGCGTGGGGCGCGGGCGGTTAGTTGGAGTCGGACGGCTGCCAGAGGCGCTGGTTGCCCAGCTCATGGGCGAAGGTGTCCTGGATGCTGCCGAAACGCATGACGTGGCCGTGCTCTTGCAGCTTGACCGGGGCCACGCGCTGGTCGGCCAGCGCGAGCTCTTGGGCGCCTTCCTTGCCCAGCAGCAGGGCCGGGCCGAAAGTGGGGATGGGCAGGACGGCTGGGCGTTTGAGCTGCTCGGCCAGGGTCTTGGTCATCTCCCGGTTCAGCACCGGGGCGGTCGACGCCGCGTTGACGGGCCCAGATAGGGCGGTGTCGAAGATGGCGCGGGTGTAGATATCGCACAGGTCGTCAAAGGCGACCCAGGAGAACCAAAAGTCGCCGTCGCCGAAGGAGCCGCCAAGACCGGCGGAAAACAGCGCGCGCAGCAGCGGCAGCAGTCCGCTGGTTCCGGTCAGGGCGATCCCGGTGCGGATGTTGACCACGCGCTTGCCGGCCTCGCGGGCCTCGGTGGTCGCGGCTTCCCAGTCGCGGACCACATCGGCCAGGAAGCCGTCGCCGGAGGCGGAGTCCTCGGTAAGCACCTCGTCACCGCGGTCGTTGCCGTAGAAGCCGATGGCGGAGGCGCAGACGAAGGTGTGGGTATCCGGGCTGTTGGCCACCAGCTGGGCGAGCTTTTGGGTGGGCCCCACGCGGGAGTCGCGGATTTCCTGCTTGTGCTTGTCGTTGAAGCGCCCGAAGATCGGCTCGCCGGCAAGATGCACCAGCACGTCGACGTCGTCGAGCAGGTTGCGGGCCGGCGAGTCCGGGTTCCAGATGCGCTGGTCATCCTTGGCCTCCGATCGGACCAGCTGGATGACGCGGTGGCCCAGTGTGGTCAGCTGGGCCGAAAGGGCGCGCCCGACGGAGCCGCGGGAGCCAGTCATCGCCACGGTCAGCGGGCGGGACTCGGTGGCCAGGACGTTGATGCCCTGGTCTCGCAGCTGGTTGATGAAGTTAAAATCCCCGATTAGCTTGTGCTGCCGGTAGGCAAAAGCGGACTCCAGGGAGCTATCGGGGATGCGAGTATCCACCGTGTCTGTGATCAAGGTGCCGCCCGCGTGGTCGGCGAACTCGTGGTCGTGGCGCCAGGACGCCAGCCGCTTGAGCGGGGCGGAAACGCAGACGTCGCTGAAGGAAAATCCGCGGCGGTACCGGGACAAGTCGTGGCGGGCGATCCACTTGAGCCCGGCCGGCAGAGAAAACACGGTGGTGCCGTCGGCCAGGCTGCGGGCTTGCTCCCGCGGGGACATGGGCAGGAAAGGCGGGGTCAGCCGGCTCACGGCGCCGGGACGGGTGTGCCAGTCCCATACCTGCTCGCGGTCGGCGGGGATGACGTGTTGTGCCTGGAATGTCACGGTGTGAAAGAACTCCTTTAAAAAGTCCGGGTATTCGGTGGAGTGTAACCAACTATTATCCCAGTTTTTGGCCGGCCGCGCGCTCGGCCCGCCCCCGAGTTCGGGGGAGGATGTGTTTCAGCTACGCGCAGGGGTGCGATCTGGGTGCGGGGGCTGCTAAGATTCGCCTTAGCACGAGCGGGGAAGGCAACGCCTCGTACCCGCCTACGTGAATAATTTCATCTGACCCTTATTCGACATCCTTTAAAGACCGCACCGTGAGGCGGGGAAGGAGGTCACGATGAGTGGTTCCGACACCTCCGCGGAGTCCACTGAGTTGCTGAGCTCAGACGACGTCGCGCGCACTGTCGCACGCATCGCGCACCAAATCATTGAAAAGACGGCCCTTGATGAGGCCGACGCGAACCCAGTCGTTTTGCTGGGTATTCCTTCCGGTGGTGTGCCGTTGGCCCACCGGCTGGCAGAAAAGATCCAAGAATTCGCCGGCGTGACTGTGCCGTGCGGCTCCCTGGACATCACGCTCTACCGCGACGACCTGCGTTCCAAACCGCACCGCGCCCTGCAGCCGACCCGGATCCCCGGCGGCGGTATTGACGGCACGACCGTCATCCTGGTCGACGACGTCCTGTTTTCCGGCCGCACCATCCGCGCCGCCCTGGACGCTCTGTCCGATGTGGGGCGCCCCCGCGTTATCCAGCTGGCCTGCTTGGTCGACCGTGGCCACCGCGAGGTCCCCATCCGCGCGGATTACGTGGGCAAGAATATCCCGACATCGCGCGACGAGGACATTGCTGTCTACAGCCGCGACCTTGATGACCGCGACGCGGTCGTGCTGACTCGCATCTACCGGGAGGATTAGTCATGAAGCACTTACTCGATATTGCCGACGTCAGCGCGACTGACCTGGTGGCGCTTCTGGACGAGGCAGACCGTTTCAAAGAGGTCCTCGATGGCCGCGAGGTCAAGAAGCTGCCGACCTTGCGCGGACGGACCATCTACACCCTGTTCTATGAGAACTCCACGCGCACCCGCTCGTCGTTCGAGACGGCGGGCAAGTGGATGTCGGCCGACGTCATTAACCTCTCGGCCTCGACGTCCTCGGTCAAAAAGGGCGAGTCCCTGCGCGATACCGGCCTGACCCTGGCCGCTATCGGCGCGGACGCCATCATCATCCGCCACCCGTCCTCCGGCGCGCCGCAGCAGCTGGCCCGCTGGGTGGCCCCGGACGGCGAGGGCCCGTCGGTTATCAACGCCGGCGACGGCGCGCACCAGCACCCCACCCAGGCCCTGCTGGACGCGGTGACCATGCGCCAGCGCCTGGGGATTAGCGGCGGGAACTTCTCCGGCCTGCGCGTGAAGATCGTGGGCGACTGCCTGCACTCGCGCGTGGTGCGCTCCAACGTGGATCTGCTCACCAAGCTCGGCGCGGAGGTCACCCTGGTCGCCCCGGCGACGCTGCTGCCGAACGGCGTGGAGAACTGGCCGGTGCGCGTGGCCTACGACTTCGACACCGAGCTGGCCGACGCCGACGTGGTCATGATGCTGCGCGTGCAGGCTGAGCGCATGCACGGCGGCTTCTTCCCGTCGCACCGCGAATACGCCAACCTCTACGGCCTGTCGCCGCAGCGCGCGGCCCAGATGAAAAAGGACGCCATCATCATGCACCCGGGGCCGATGCTCCGCGGCATGGAAATCACCTACCAGGTGGCTGACTACGACAATACCGCCGTCCTGCAGCAGGTCAACAACGGCGTGCACCTGCGTATGGCAGTCTTGTTCACTTTGCTCGCCGGCGGCGAAAGCTCGGCGGAATAGGAGAAAGATACTCATGACCAACACTTCTCAATTCCCGGCTACCGGCGCCACCCACCCGGTGCCGCAGCGCCCTCTCCTTATTTCCAACGTTCGCCCCTACGGCGAGGGCGACCCGGTCGACGTCCTAGTCCGCGACGGCGTTATCGCCGAGATGGGCCCGGGCCTGGCCGAGAAGCTGGCTGGGGACGAGGCCCAGCAGGCCGAGGTTATCGATGGCGCCGGCAACGTCCTGCTGCCGGGCCTGGTGGACATGCACGTCCACCTGCGCGAGCCAGGCCGCGAGGACACCGAGACCATCGAGACCGGTTCCCAGGCCGCCGCCAAGGGCGGGTTCACCGCCGTGTTCACCATGGCCAATACCAACCCGGTCACGGACCAGCCGGTCATCGCGGAGTCCATCTGGGCCAAGGCCCAGCGCATTGGCACCTGTGACGTGCACCCGGTGGGCTCTATTACCAAGGGGCTCGAGGGCAAGACGCTCACCGAGTTCGGCATGATGGCCCGCAGCGACGCCAAGGTGCGGATGTTCTCCGACGACGGCAAGTGCGTGGCCGACCCGCAGCTGATGCGCCGCGCCCTGGAATACGCCAAGGGCCTGGACGTGCTGCTGGCCCAGCACGCCGAGGAGCCGCGGCTGACCGACGGGGCAGTGGCGCACGAAGGCGAGACCGCCGCCAAGCTGGGGCTCACCGGCTGGCCGCGGGCGGCCGAGGAATCAATTGTCGCCCGTGACGCCCTGCTGGCCCGGGACTACGGCAACCGCGTGCATATCTGTCACGCCTCGACCACCGGCACCGTGGAGCTACTTAAGTGGGCTAAGTCTCAGGGCATTCCGCTGACTGCGGAGGTGACCCCGCACCACCTGCTGCTGACCGACGACAAGCTACACACCTACGACGGCGTCTTCCGCGTCAACCCGCCGCTGCGCGAGGAGCACGACACGCAGGCCCTGCGCCAGGCGCTGCTGGACGGGGTCATCGACTGCGTGGCCACGGACCATGCGCCGCACGGCGCCGAGGACAAGTGCGTGGAATTCGAAAACGCCAAGCCGGGCATGCTCGGCCTGGAGTCCTCGCTGGCGGTTATCGCCGAGATCTTCGTCGCTTCCGGCCTGGCCGACTGGCGCTTCGTCGCCCGAGTGATGTCGGAGCGCCCGGCGGAAATCACCCGCCTGCCCGGCCACGGACGCCCGGTTGCGGTTGGGGAGCCGGCGAACCTGACGCTGGTGGACCCGAACAGCCCGTGGACTTCAGACGCGACGCGGCTGGCCTCCAAGGCGCGGAACAACCCCTATGAGGGGGAGGAATTCAACGCGCAGGTTACCCACACCATCCTGCGTGGCGCGGTGACGTACTCCCGCGAGGCTGAAGACTAAAGCCAGTCGTGGAAGAAATACATCAGACCGCATATAATACTTTTGAAGATGCACTAGTCAGCGAAAGGTACATTCATGACTGACTCAGCCCACCCCAACACGCCGGCCATCCTGGTCCTGGCCGATGGCCGCACATTCCGCGGCTTCGGCTTCGGCGCCACCGGCACGACCCTCGGTGAGGCCGTGTTTACCACCGGCATGACCGGCTACCAGGAAACCATGACAGACCCGTCCTACCACCGCCAGATTGTGGTCACGGCCGCTCCGCAGATCGGCAACACCGGCTGGAACGACGAGGATAACGAGTCCCGCGGCAACCGTATCTGGGTCGCCGGCCTGGTAATCCGCGACCTGGCGCACCGCGTGTCCAACTGGCGCGCCAAGCGCAGCCTGCCGGAGGAGATGGAAGCCCAGAACATCATCGGCATCCGCGGCGTCGACACCCGCTCCCTGGTCCGCCACCTGCGCAACTACGGCTCCATCGCCGCCGGCATCTTCAGCGGCGAGGCCGCCGAGCGCGACGTCGAGGAGCTGCTCGCCGAAGTCAAGGGTCAAGACTCGATGGAAGGCGCCAACCTGTCCAGCGAGGTGACCACCGCTAAGCCGTATACCGTGGGGGCGGAAGGGGAGAAGCGCTACACCGTCGTCGCCTACGACATGGGTATCAAATCCGCCACCCCGCGCCACTTCGCCCGCCGCGGGATCGAGACCGTCGTCGTGCCGTCCGGCACCCCGCTCACAGAGATCGAGCAGTACCACCCGGATGGGGTCTTCATATCCAACGGGCCGGGCGACCCAGCCACGGCCGATGAGATGGTCGGCATCGTCCGCGACATCCTGTCCGCCGGCTACCCGTTCTTCGGCATCTGCTTCGGCAACCAGCTGCTCGGCCGCGCGCTGGGCCTGGGCACCTACAAGATGAAGTTCGGCCACCGCGGCATCAACGTCCCGGTGCAAAACCACCTGACCGGCAAGATCGACATCACCTCCCAGAACCACGGCTTCGCGCTGGAAAACCCGACGGGCAAGCCGGGCGGGGAGTTCGAGTCCGACTTCGGGCCGGCCATTATCACCCACACCTGCCTCAACGACGGCACCGTCGAGGGCGTGGCGCTGAAGAGCGGCAAGGCCTATTCCGTGCAGTACCATCCGGAATCCGCCGCCGGCCCCCACGACGCCAACCCGCTGTTTGACCAGTTCATCGAGTTGCTCAGCCAGCGTGCAGAAAACAAGTAAAGACCAGGAAGGATAGCAAAGAAACCATGCCTAAGCGCAACGATATTAACCACGTCCTGGTCATTGGCTCCGGACCCATTGTCATCGGCCAGGCCTGCGAGTTCGACTACTCCGGCACCCAGGCCTGCCGCGTGCTCAAGGAGGAAGGCCTGCGGGTAACCCTGGTCAACTCCAACCCGGCGACCATCATGACGGACCCGGAATTCGCCGACCACACCTACGTCGAGCCCATCGAGCCGGAGTTCATCGAGAAGATCTTCGTCAAGGAGATTGAGGAGGGCCACCGGATCGACGCCGTGCTGGCCACCCTGGGCGGCCAGACTGCCCTGAACGCGGCCATCCAGCTGGACCGCCTCGGCATCCTGGACAAATACGGCATCGAGCTCATCGGCGCGGACATCGACGCCATCGAGCGCGGCGAGGACCGCCAGAAGTTCAAAGACATCGTCGCCTCCGTCGGCGGCGAATCCGCCCGCTCGGCGGTCTGCTACAACATGGACGAGGTCCACGCCACCGTCGAGGAGCTGGGCCTGCCGGTCGTCGTCCGCCCGTCGTTTACCATGGGTGGCCTGGGCTCCGGCCTGGCGTTTAGCTACGAGGACCTAGACCGTATCGCCGGCGGCGGCCTGGCCGCCTCCCCGGAGGCCAACGTGCTCATTGAGGAATCCATCCTCGGCTGGAAGGAATTCGAGCTTGAGCTAATGCGCGACGGCGACGACAACGTCGTGGTCATCGCCTCCATCGAAAACGTCGACGCCCTGGGCGTGCACACCGGCGACTCGGTCACCGTGGCCCCGGCGCTGACCCTAACCGACCGCGAGTACCAGAAGATGCGCGACCTGGGCATCTCCATCATCCGCGCCGTGGGCGTGGACACCGGCGGCTGCAACATCCAGTTCGCCGTGAACCCGGAGGACGGGCGCATCATCGTCATCGAGATGAACCCGCGCGTGTCGCGTTCCTCCGCGCTGGCGTCCAAGGCCACCGGCTTCCCGATTGCCAAGCTGGCCGCCAAGCTGGCCATCGGCTATACGCTGGACGAGGTCACCAACGACATCACCGGCGTGACCCCGGCGGCCTTCGAGCCGACCCTGGACTACGTCATCGTCAAGGCCCCGCGCTTTGCCTTTGAGAAGTTCCCGGGAGCCGACGACACTCTGACCACCACCATGAAGTCGGTGGGCGAGGCCATGGGTATCGGCCGTAACTACATCGCCGGACTGAACAAGGTCATGCGCTCGCTGGAAAACAAGCCCGCGGGTTTCTGGACCACCGACGACAAGTTCTTCGCTGGCGAGCGCGCCGGCGACAAGGACGCCGTCCTGGAGGACCTGCGCACCCCGACCGAGGGCCGCATGTACGACGCCGAGCTGGCCCTGCGCCTGGGCGCTACCGTGGACGAGGTCCACGAGGCCTCCGGAATCGACCCGTGGTTCCTGGCCGAGCTGCAGGCGCTGGTGACCTTCCGTACCAAGCTGCTGGAGTCCCCAGTCCTGGACGCCGAACTGCTGCGCGAGGCCAAGTACCTGGGCCTGTCGGACGCCCAGATCGCCGCGCTGCGAACCGAGTTCGCCGGCGAGGACGGCGTGCGTTCCCTGCGCTGGTCCCTGGGCATCCGCCCGGTCTATAAGACGGTGGACACCTGCGCGGGCGAGTTCGAGGCCCAGACCCCGTACCACTACTCGGCCTACGAGCTGGACCCGGACGCCGAGTCCGAGGTGGCCGAGCAGCGCGAGCGCGACAAGGTCATCATCTTGGGTTCCGGCCCGAACCGCATTGGCCAGGGCATCGAGTTCGACTACTCCTGCGTGCACGCCGCGCTCGAGCTGTCGCGCCAGGGCTACGAGACTGTCATGGTCAACTGCAACCCGGAAACCGTCTCCACGGACTACGACACCGCCGACCGCCTCTACTTCGAGCCGCTGACGTTCGAGGACGTCATGGAGATCTACCACGCCGAGTCCACCTCCGGCACGGTCGCCGGCGTCATCGTCCAGCTCGGAGGCCAGACCCCGCTGGGCCTGGCCGAGCGCCTGGCCGAGGCCGGGGTGCCGGTCGTGGGTACCACGCCGGAGGCCATCAACCTGGCCGAGGACCGCGGCGAATTCGGCAAGGTGCTGGCCGCCGCCGAGCTGCCGGCCCCGGAGTTCGGCACCGCCACCAGCTTCGCCGAGGCCCGCGAGGTCGCCGCCAACATCGGCTACCCGGTCCTGGTGCGCCCATCCTACGTCCTGGGTGGACGCGGCATGGAGATCGTCTACGACGAGCCCTCCCTGGAGTCCTACATCGAGCGCGCTACCGAGCTCAGCGAAGACCATCCGGTGCTGGTGGACCGCTTCCTGGATTCGGCCATCGAGATCGACGTCGACGCCCTGTGCGACGGCGAGGAGGTCTACCTGGGCGGCGTCATGGAGCACATCGAGGAAGCCGGCATCCACTCCGGGGACTCCTCCTGCTCGCTGCCGCCGATGACCCTGGGGCCGCAAGACATCGAGAAGGTTCGCGAGTCGACCCGCAAGCTCGCCGAGGGCATCGGCGTCAAGGGCCTGATGAACGTCCAGTACGCGCTCAAGGACGACGTGCTCTACATCATTGAGGCTAACCCGCGCGCCTCCCGCACGGTCCCGTTCGTCTCCAAGGCGACCGGCGTGCAGCTGGCGAAGGCCGCCGCCCGCATCATGATGGGCTCGACCATCGCCGACCTGCGCGCCGGGGGCATGCTGCCGGAAAACTACGACGGCGGCGCCCTGCCGATGGAGCACCCGCTGGCGGTCAAGGAGGCGGTCTTGCCTTTCAACCGTTTCCGCCGCCCGGACGGCTCCATGCTGGACACCCTGCTGTCGCCGGAGATGAAGTCCACCGGCGAGGTCATGGGTCTGGCCGACAACTTCGGCGCCGCCTATTTCAAGGCGGAAACCGCCGGCTTTGCCAAGCTGCCGAAGGAGGGCTCGGTCTTCGTCTCCGTGGCCAACCGCGACAAGCGCACGCTCATCTTCCCGATCCACCGCCTGTCGACGATGGGGTACAAGATCCTAGCAACTGAAGGGACCGCCTCCATCCTGCGCCGCAACGGCATCGAGTGCGAGTCCGTTCTCAAGTCCTCGGACATCCGCGGCGGGGCAGAGGGCAAGTCCATCGTGGACCGCATCCTGGACGGCGAGGTTGACCTCATTATCAACACCCCGGCCGGTTCCTCCGGCTCCCGCCACGACGGCTACGAGATCCGCGCCGCCGCCGTCGAGGTGGACGTGCCGCTGATTAACACCGTCCAGGGCGTGACCGCCGGCGTCCAGGCGCTCGAGGCGCAGCGCCAGGGCAACTTCGAGGTACGCGCGCTGCAGGAGCTCAAGCATGCCCCGGTCAACAACTAGCCAGCAGCAGCCCGTCATCCCCGGGCCGGGCTTCGGTGAGCGGTTGGTCGCCGCCGGCCAGGAACGCGGCCGGCTGTGCGTCGGCATCGACCCGCACCCGTACCTGCTTAAGCAGTGGGGCCTAGGCGTAGACGCCGTCGGCGTGCGCGAATTTAGCCGCCGCTGCGTGGAGGCCTTCGCGCCGGTGGCCGCGCTGGTCAAGCCCCAGGTGGCTTTCTACGAGCGCTTCGGCTCGGCGGGCCTGGCGGCCCTGGAAGAGACCCTGTCCGGCCTGCGAGAGGCCGGATGTCTGAGCGTGGCGGACGCCAAGCGCGGCGATATTGGCTCCACCATGGCCGGCTACGCCGACGCCTGGATGGGCGAGGACTCGCCCCTGCGGGCCGACGCGGTGACGCTGAGCCCGTACCTGGGCGTAGGCGCCCTGGAGCCGGCCTTCGCGGTCGCGCGGGCGACCGGGCGCGGAATTTTCGTGCTGGCAGCGACCTCCAACCCCGAGGCGCGCCGCCTCCAGGGATTCCAGGAGTCGGGTAGCTCTCGCACCGTGGCCCAGTCCGTGGTGGATGCCTGTGCCGAGCGCAACGCGACCGACCGGTCGTGCCAGGCCGGGGATATCGGCGTGGTGGTCGGCGCGACGCTGGATACCCCGCCGGAGCTGGGGCAGCTCAACGGGCCGGTCCTGCTGCCGGGCGTGGGCGCCCAAGGTGCTGGTCCCGAGCAGGTTCGCGCGATCGTTGCCGGGCGGGCCGAACTGGGCTTCGCGAATGTCTCGCGCGCCATCCTGGATCGCGGCCCTAAGGTGGATGACCTGCAAAAAGCAGTCGAATTCACCGCGGCGGAATTCCGGGATTAGAAAGCCCGTCGGGCCGATTATCGCCCCCGGGCCTAACCTGGTATTTTAGTAACCGCACCTTGATGACGTGCTGAAACCGTGTCTGGCACCAAGCCCGGTAACGTCATCGATTTACTAGCAGTGCTAGGATTGCCAGAAGTCGGAGCGCGTGCTTGCGTGTAATGCGCTGGTACTGGCTCCGGGATCTGGTATTCATGTACTGGACGTCAAAATCAATCTAACGAATCGGAGGAAACCCTGTGGCCCTTCCAAAGTTGACCGATGAGCAGCGTAAGGAAGCCCTCGCTAAGGCTGCTGAGGCCCGTAAGGCTCGCGCTGAGCTGAAGGCTGATCTGAAGCGCGGCGCTACCAACCTGAAGGAAGTTCTGGACAAGGCAGAAAGCGACGAGATCATCGGCAAGACCAAGGTCTCCGCTCTCCTGGAAGCACTGCCGAAGGTGGGCAAGGTCAAGGCTAAGGAAATCATGGAAGACCTGGAGATTGCTCAGACCCGCCGCCTGCGCGGCCTGGGTGAGCGCCAGCGTCGCGCCCTGCTGGAGCGCTTCGGCTACTCCTCCTAAGACCCGTCATGTCTGGTGCAACCAAGCGCGGGCGGCTAGTGGTACTGGCTGGGCCGTCCGCAGTGGGTAAATCCACGGTGGTTTCGCGCCTACGCACCGGAGTGGATCGGCTGTATTTCAGCGTGTCCATGACGACCCGGCAACCCCGTCCTGGTGAGCAAGACGGGGTTGACTATTTCTTCGTCACTCCGGAACAGTTCCAAGAGCGCATCGACTCCGGCGAGATGCTCGAGTGGGCAGAGATCCACGGCGGGCTCCAGCGGTCGGGTACGCCAGCGCAGCCCGTGAAGGACGCGATGGCCGAAGGTCGCCCGGTCTTGGTCGAAGTTGATCTGGCCGGCGCCCGCGCCGTTAAGAAAGCGCTGCCCGAGGCGCAGCTGGTCTTCCTAGCGCCCCCGTCGTGGGAGACGCTGGTGGACCGCTTGACCGGCCGGGGCACGGAACCGCAGGACGTTATCGAGCGTAGGCTGGAAACCGCACGGCAAGAGCTAGCAGCCCAAGACGAGTTCGACCACGTGGTGGTCAACGAGGACTTGGAAGAGGCGGTCGCCGCCATCAGTGCTATCCTGCAAGGTTAGAGTCAGTATTCAAGTATCCGCAATTCAACGAAAAGGTGCATGTGACTAACGTGACCACCAATGACACCGCTGAGGCAGTAAAGGCCGAGCCGGTCTTCGACGCCCCCGAGGGCATCACCGCTCCGCCGATCGATGAGCTGCTGGACAAGGTATCTTCCAAGTACGCCCTGGTGATCTTCGCCGCAAAGCGTGCTCGCCAGATCAACAGCTACTACCAGAACCACGGTGATAGCGTGTTCGAGTTCGTCGGCCCGCTGGTCACCCCGGAAGCCGGCGAAAAGCCGCTGTCCATCGCCCTGCGTGAGATCGACGCGGGCCTGCTGGACCACGAGGAAGGCAACTAGGCCACTCGCGTTCCGCGCAGCACACCTCCCGGTACGGGCATCCCGCCCTGCCGGGAGGTTTTTGCGCGCTCTGGGCACCGCGCAGCGCCGGGGGAGCGGGCCCGGTGCGTACAATGAGGTCCTGTGACTGAGCAGAACGGACAACAGCAAGAAACCCGCCAGCCGGCGGCACCTACCCCGCGCATCCTGGTGGGTGTGGCCGGCGGGATCGCCGCCTACAAGGCCTGCCACCTGGTGCGCGACCTGAAAGAGCACGGCGCCGACGTGCGGGTCATCCCGACCCCGAACGCGCTCAAGTTCGTCGGCGCCGCGACTTTTGAGGCCCTGTCCGGCCACCCGGTGGATACCTCGGTTTTCACCGCCGTCGACGAGGTCCAGCACGTCTCGCTCGGCCAGCAGGCCGACGCGATTGTTATCGCCCCGGCCACCGCGGATCTCATCGCCCGTCTGGCCGCCGGGCGCGCCGACGACCTGCTCACCGCCTCCGTCCTGGTCGCGACCTGCCCGGTGATCGTGGCCCCCGCCATGCACACGGAGATGTGGAACCACCCTGCGACCCAGGACAACGTGGCCACCCTGCGCGGCCGCGGGGTCACGGTCCTTTACCCGGCGCACGGGCGGCTGACCGGCTCTGACTCCGGCGCCGGCCGCCTGCTGGAACCCGCGCAGATCGCGGAGCTGACCCGCACGACCCTGGCCGGTTACGCGCCGCGCGCAGACTGGCAGGGCACGAAGGTGGTCATCTCCGCCGGCGGCACCCAGGAGGACCTGGACCCGGTGCGCTACCTGGGTAACCGTTCCTCTGGCCGCCAGGGTTTTGCCCTGGCCGAGGTGGCCAGCCAGCGCGGAGCCGAGGTCGTCCTGGTCGCCGGCAACGTGGAGCACCTGCCGGTGCCGGCCGGCGCCCGCGTGGTGCGAGTGACCTCGACCCGGGACATGCTGGAGGCCATGGAAGCCGAATCCGCGGACGCCGACGTGGTCATCATGTCCGCGGCCGTGGCCGACTACCGCCCGGCCACCGTGGCCGGGTCCAAGATGAAAAAGGGCGCAGACGACGTGGACCTCTCCCGCCTCGAGCTGGTGGAAAACCCGGATATTCTCAAGACCCTGGTGGACCGTCGCGCGGCGGGAGAGCTGCCGGCGCACCAGGTCCTAGTCGGCTTCGCCGCGGAGACGGGAGACGAAAACCACACCGCCGTCGAGCTGGCGCAAGCCAAGCTAAAGCGCAAGGGCTGCGACGTGCTTATGGCCAACGAGGTCGGGCACGGCAAGGTTTTCGGTCAGCTCGACAACCAGGGCTGGCTGTTGACCCCGGGCGTCGAGCCGCAGGAGGTGGCCCGTGGGACAAAGCAGGTCGTCGCGGCTCAGATCCTGGCCGCGGTGGACCGCGTGATGGGCGCGGAGAAATAGGCGTGAGGTTGCCTACTCACAGACAGACTAGGTTGCCCTTATAGACTGCTTGGTCTATGGTGGGGGATTGTTAAAGCTTGACGCGTCAGCCGAGCTGAAAAAGACTGTATTTCGTAGAAAAGGATAAATACGTGTCAGACAACGCCACCCCGGCGACCCGCCTATTTACCAGCGAGTCTGTAACCGAAGGTCACCCAGACAAGATCTGCGATGCCATCTCCGACGCCATCCTGGATGCCATGCTGGACGGGGATCCGCATGCGCGCGTTGCCGTCGAAACCCTGGTCACCACCGGCCAGGTCCACGTGGTCGGGGAGGTGCGCACCTCCACCTACGTCGAAATCCCGCAGCTGGTGCGCTCCACCCTGACTGAGATTGGCTTTACCTCCTCTGACGTCGGCTTCGACGGGAATACCTGCGGCGTCAACGTCGCCATCGGCGAGCAGTCGGCCGAGATCGGCGCCGGCGTTGACTCGTCCACCGAGGTCCGTTCCGGCGACGAGTTCGACGCGGACGACCAGGCTGGCGCCGGCGACCAGGGCTTGATGTTCGGTTACGCCACCAACGAGACCGACGAGTACATGCCGTTGCCCATCGCCTTGGCCCACCGCCTGGCGCGCCGTCTGACCCAGGTCCGCAAGGAAGGCATTGTCGACCACCTGCGCCCGGACGGAAAGACCCAGGTCACCTTCGCCTACGACGATGCCGGCACCCCGAAGCATCTAGACACCATTGTTATCTCCACCCAGCACGACGAGGAGATCACCCAGGAGGCGCTGGCCGAGAAGTTGCGCACCCACGTGGTCGAGTGGGTCATTGAGGACACCGGCCTGGCGCACTTCTACGACTCTGAGCGCACCACCTTGCTGGTTAACCCCTCGGGCTCGTTCATCCTGGGCGGCCCGATGGGCGACGCTGGCCTGACCGGACGCAAGATCATTGTCGACACCTACGGCGGCATGGCCCGTCACGGCGGCGGTGCCTTCTCCGGTAAGGACCCGTCGAAGGTCGACCGCTCGGCGGCCTACGCCATGCGTTGGGTGGCCAAGAACATCGTGGCCGCCGGCCTGGCGGATAAGGCCGAGGTGCAGGTGGCCTACGCCATCGGCCGCGCCAAGCCCGTGGGCCTGTACGTGGAGACCTTCGGCACCGCCCACGGCGACCTGACCGACGGCGCCATCCAGGCGGCCGTCAACGAGGTATTCGATCTCCGCCCGGCCGCCATTATCCGCGACCTGGACCTGCTGCGGCCCATTTACCGCCAGACGGCCGCCTACGGCCACTTCGGGCGCACTGATGTTGACCTGCCCTGGGAGTCGACCGAGCGGGCCGCCGCCCTGCGCGCTGCCGCCGGACTGTAGAATCGGGGCCTATGCCACCCAAGACACCCGCTGCCACCAAACCGGTGGCGCGGGTGTTGCCTTTATTGGGCATCTCCCACCTGGACCGCGGCTTCGACTACTACGTCACCGAGGCGGACTCGGCGGCCGCGCAGCCCGGCGTGCGCGTGCGCATCCGCTTCGCCGGGCGGCTGTGTGATGCTCTGGTGTTAAGCCGCGAGCCGACCCCGGAATTCAGCGGCGAGCTGCGCTTTATCGAGCGCGTCATCTCGGATTTCGTGGTCTACCCGCCGCAACTGGCCGCCCTGGTCGAATCCTTAGCCGATCGTTACGGCGGGGTGCGCTCCGACGTCATCCGCTCGGCCCTGCCGCCGCGCCACGCCAAGGCCGAGGAGGCGGACTTTTCCACGCCGTGGGAGGAGCTCGGTAGCACCACGGAGCCGGACCTGTCCGACTGGGCCGGCTATGTCCATGGGCAGTCCTTCGTGGACTACGTCATAGGCGGCAACCCCGCCCGCGCGGCCTGGCAGATGGCTCCCGGCAACGATTGGCAACGCCCGCTAGCGGCGCTCAGCGCCAAGGTCGCCATCGACGGCGGCGCGGTGCTGCTCGTCGTACCGACGCAGCGCCAGCTCGACGAGCTGGAAGAAAGCCTGCGCGAGTACGTCTCCGCCAAGCAGATCACCGTGCTGTCCAACAGCCTGGGCCCGCAGGCGCGCTACCGCCGCTTCCTCTCCGCGGTCAAGGGGCAGGCCCGAATCGTGCTGGGGACCCGCTCGGCCGCCTTCGCTCCGGTGAAGGGCCTCCGGCTGGCCGTGGTAGTCGACGACGGCAACGACAACCTGGTCGACAACGTCAAGCCTTATGTCCACGCCCGTGAGGTCTTAAGCACGCGTGCCGCCCAGGAGTCCGCCTCTCTTATCATCGCCGGCTTCTCCCGCACCGCGGAGACCCAACTGCTGGTCGAGGCCGGCTGGATGCACGACCTCGTCTCGGCCCCGGCCACCCTGCGCGCCCGGATGCCCGCGGTCTTGCCGGTCGGTACTTACGGCATCGACTTGTCCCGCAACACCGAGGGCGGGACTACCCGGCTGCAGGGCCCGGCCTTCCAGGCGATGGCCCGCGCGCTGGACCGCGGCGAGCCCGTCCTGGTGCAGTCTCCGCGGGCCGGGTACATGCCCATTCTGGCCTGCGGAAACTGCCGCGCCCCGGCCCGCTGCCGCCACTGCAACGGGCCCATCGGCCTGCCGCCGGAGAAAGGAGCCGGCGCGGCGGGGCAGGCTTCGGCCCCGACCTGCCGTTGGTGCGGCCGGATCGCCGCCCATCACCGCTGCAGCGAGTGCGGCTCGCCCCGGCTGCGCGCCATCGTGCTGGGGCAGGAGCGCACCGCTGAGGAATTCGGCCGGGCGTTCCCCTCGGTGCGGGTCAAGGTGTCCGGCGGCAACCGCGTCCTCGAGGATGTCGAGCACTCCGCGCAGCTGGTGGTCGCGACACCGGGGGCGGAGCCGGCCGTCCGCGGCGGCTTGTACGGCGCCGTGATTTTGATGGACACCGGCGCGTTGCTCAACCGCCAGGACCTGCGCGCCGGCGAGGACGCCTTGGCCAAGTGGGCGCGCGCTGCCCGCCTCGCCGCCCCGGCCGACCAAGGCGGCGAGGTCATCGTCGCGGCGGACCCAGACCTGCCGTTGGTGCAATACCTGGCCGAGTGGGACTTCGCGGCCGCCGCCCACGCGGAGCTGTCCAGCCGGCGCGAGGTCCGCTTCCCGCCGGCGGTGCACATGGCTGCCATCGACGGCCCGGACGCCGCCCTGGACGGCTTCCTGGAACTTGCCGAGCTGCCCGCTAACGCGGAGATCCTCGGCCCGGTGCCGCTGCCGCCGGGGCTGAAACTACCCGGCGACTACGATGAACAGCGCCTGGGCGCGCCGCAACGGGTGCTTGTGCGCACCCCGCTGGGGCCGCGCTCCGAGCTTGGCCGCGCCCTGCGGCAGGCGAACGCAGCGCGCACTTCCCGGAAGGACGACGCGCCCCTGCGCATCCAGGTAGATCCGATCCATATTGGCTAAAACGGCGTGCTAGCCGCCAGAAAGGGACAACGACCATGACGTTGCGACAGATCCGCTTTTTCGGCGATCCCGTGCTCAACACCGCGGCGGACGCGGTGACCTCCTTCGGCCCGGGGCTGCGCGCGCTGGCCCGGGACATGCTCGAAACCATGGATGAGGCCGGCGGCGTCGGGCTGGCCGCCAATCAGGTGGGCGTGACCCAGCGGGTCTTCGTCTACGACTGCCCGGATGGCAGCGCGCGCCGCCGCGGCGTGCTGGTCAACCCCTCCTGGGCGCCGGTCCTCCCCGGCGTCGATGGGGAAGCCGCAACGCTGGTGCTCGGGCGCGAAGGCTGCCTGTCCATCCCCGGGGTGCCCGGCACCGTGCCGCGGCACGAGCGGGTGGTGGTCAGCGGCACGGACGAGTGGGGCCGGCCGGTGTGCCTGCTAGCCGGCGGGCTCTTGGCGCGCTGCATCCAACACGAGTCGGATCACCTCGACGGGGTACTGTTCCTAGCGCACCTGAGCACCGAGGATCGCCGGGAGGCAATGGCGGCCATTCGCTCCGCGGACTGGTTTAACCGTTAGGAGGCACCAGTCCGTATCATTGGAGAGACAACGCCAAACGCGAAGGTAAACCGGTTTGTCCGTAAAACCTGCGGCCGGCCGGGAGCTAGAGGACAATTGGGAAGGACGAGGGCCAAACCGTCATGCGCATTGTTTTTGCCGGGACACCAGAGCCGGCAGTGGTTTCCTTAGAAAAGCTCATCGCATCCGAGCACGAGGTCGTAGCTGTCATCACGCGGCCGGACGCGCGCCGCGGGCGCGGGCGCAGCCTGCACCCCAGCCCCGTCAAGGCCTGCGCGGAAAGCCACGGCATTGAGGTGCTCACGCCGACCACCCTGAAGCCGGGTACCGAGGACGGCCAGGAGCTGCGCCGCCGGCTCATTGAGCTGGAACCTGCGGCCATCCCGGTCGTGGCCTACGGCAACCTGATCACCCCGGACTTGCTGGGAGTGGCCCCGCACGGCTGGGTGAACCTGCACTTTTCCCTCCTGCCCGCCTGGCGGGGTGCGGCGCCGGTCCAGGCCGCCATCGCGGCCGGGGACGACATCACAGGCGCGACGACCTTTCGGATCGACGAGGGCCTGGATACCGGGGAGGTCCTCGGCACCGTCTCGGAGGAAATCCAGCCCACAGACACCGCCGATGATCTGCTGACCCGGCTGGCCTATACCGGCGGCGACCTGCTGGTGGCCACGATGGACCTGCTAGAAAGCGGTCAGGCCGCGCCGCGCGCCCAGGAGGGTGAGGCGACGTACGCCGCCAAGATCTCCAAGGACGATGCCCGCATCCGCTGGCAGGACCCGGCCTTTGCCATCGACCGCACCGTGCGTGCCCACACCCCGGCCCCGGGCGCGTGGACCCTGTGGGGCGACAAGCGCGTGAAGCTGGGGCCGTTGACGCCCGTCAGTCTGGACGGCGACACCCGCCCGGACCGTGACCAGCTGGAACAGCTGCAGCCGGGCGAGCTGCACGTGGCCAAGGAAGCCGTCTTCGTCGGCACCGGCAGTGGCGTGGTGCAGCTGGGCAACATCCAGCCGCCGGGCAAGAAGATGATGGAGGCCGCGGACTGGTCCCGGGGCCTCAACCAGACCGATGGAAAGGTGGTCTTCGAATGAGTGGTGGTTTCCGTTCCCGCTCGAAGTCGGGGGACAAGCCGAAGGACAAACCCACCCAGGGATCCGGCCAGAATCGTGACGGCAACGGCCGCGGCGGCGGGCGCAATCCTCGCGGAGGGAAGAACTTCCGCGGCAACCGCGATAACCGCGGCCACCGGCAGGGGCGTGGGGGAGCCGGCGCCGGCTCGTCCCACCGCGCCGGTCGGCAGGGCGGCTCCGGGCAGCGGCTAAACGAGCGCGCGCAGGCGGCCTCCCTGGCCCAGGCGGCGAAGCAGGCCGGGCTGGACCTGCCGCGCGCGGTGGCGCTGGAGACCCTGCAGCGCGTGCACCAGGAGGGCGCTTTCGCCAACCTCATCCTGCCGCGGGCGCTGCGGGAGCAGAAGCTCAGCGGCCGCGACGCCGCCTTTGCCACCGAGATCGCCTACGGCACCCTGCGCGCCGAGGGCGTGGTGGACGCGGTCATCGCGCGGTGCTCGAGCCGAGAACTTTCGGCCATCGCGCCGGCCGTGCTGGACGCCCTGCGGATGGGTGTCTACCAGGTGCTTTACACCCGGGTCGAGGACCACGCCGCGGTGGATACCACCGTGCGTTTGGTTGAGGCGGCCGGGGAGACCAAGGCGAAGGGCTTTGCCAACGGCATCATGCGCTCGGTGACCCGCCGCAGCCGCGAGGATTGGATCAACCTGCTGGCCCCGGACGATGAGGTTGCCCGCCTGGCCTTCGAGCACACCCACCCGGAGTGGATTGCCCGCTCCTTTGCCCGCGTGGTCGGTCGCGAGGAGCTACCCGCCGCACTGGCCGCGGACTCCGAGCGGCCCGTGGTGCACCTGGTGGCGCGCCCCGGGGAAATCACCGCCGAGGAACTCGCGCTGATGACCGGCTGCGAGCAGGGGCGCTACTCGCCTTATGCGGTCTACTTGGAGCACGGCGACCCGGCTGACCTGGAGCCGGTCAAGGAGCGCATGGCCGCCGTCCAGGACGAGGGCTCCCAGCTCATCGCCCGTGCCGTGGTCGAGGCCGAGGTCAGCGGTGAGGATCATGGCCGCTGGCTGGACCTGTGCGCCGGCCCGGGCGGCAAGGCCGCGCTCATGGGCGCGCTCGCGCGCATCGAGGGCGCGAAGGTGGACGCCGTCGAGGTCAGCGAGCACCGTGCCAAGCTCATCGACCGCACCGCCGGGGATCTGCCGGTACGCGCCCACGTGGCCGACGGCCGCGACCCGGGCCTCGAGCCCGGCTACGACCGCGTGCTGGTCGACGCGCCCTGTTCCGGTCTGGGCGCCCTGCGCCGCCGCCCGGAGGCGCGCTGGCGCAAGGAGGAGGCCGACCTGGCTGAGCTTAGCCGCCTGCAGTTCGAGCTGCTGCGCTCCGGGCTGGAGCTGCTGCGCCCGGGCGGGATCCTCATCTACTCCACGTGCTCGCCGGACCTGCGCGAGACCCGCGCAATCGTAGACAAGGCCGTCGCGCAGCTGGGTGCCGTGGAGGAGGACGCGCACGCGCTCCTGCCGGAGGCAATGATCGACGTGGGCGAGGAAAAGTCCGTCCAGATGTGGCCGCACCGGCACGGCACGGACGCGATGTTTTTCGCGGCCCTGCGCCGCAAGGACACGTAGGATAGTAGACATGTCAGCACCGATCATTTCGCCGTCCATCCTGGCCGCGGATTTCTCGCGGCTCGGCCAGCAGATCGCCGCTATTTCCAACGCGGATTGGATCCACGTGGACATCATGGATGGCCACTTCGTCCCCAACCTGTCCTTTGGCCCGGGTATCACCTCCACGGTCAACGGCCTGACCGGTCAGCACCTGGATGTGCACCTGATGATCGAACACCCCGAGAAGTGGGCGCAGACCTATATCGAGGCCGGCGCCGACTGCGTGATCTTCCATGTCGAGGCCATGGAGAGCACGGCCGCCGTGGTGGAGTTGGCCCGCGATTTGCGCAGCCAGGGGGTAATGGCCGGCATTTCCATCAAGCCGGACACTCCCATCGAACCCTGGCTGGTGATCTTGGAGGATATCGACCTGGTCTTGGTCATGAGCGTCGAGCCCGGCTTCGGGGGCCAGAAGTTCATGCCGGAAATGCTGGACAAGGCCCGTGCGCTCCGCGCGGCTATCGACGAGCGCGGCCTGGTGACCCTCATCGAGATAGACGGCGGCATCGACGCCACGACCATCTCGGAGGCCGCCGCGGCCGGGGTTGATGCCTTCGTGGCCGGCTCCGCCGTCTTCAAACACGCCGACCCAGGCCAGGCCGTCGACGACCTGCGTGCGGCCGCCACCCAAGCCACCGCCACTTAATAAGACAGCCACCTACCGCGTACCCATTCATCTACCACGCACGCAGCCGCCGGGCTGGGCCGCAAAAAGGCGAAGAACACAGACTTTGTGGAAAGGAATCGCATGCCAGAAGGACTCGCAGCGGGCATCGGGCGCGCCATTGAACGAGCAATCGAATTGGGCGCCGGCGTGAGGGGGACCACCAGCCCGAACCCGCCGGTGGGCGCGGTCGTGCTCGGCCCGAACGGCGAGGTTGTGGGCGAGGGAGCCACGCAGCCAGCCGGCAGCGACCACGCGGAGATCGTGGCCCTGCGCGCGGCCGGGGAGGCCGCCGCGTGCAGCACCGTGGTCGTGACCCTGGAACCGTGCAACCACACCGGGCGGACCGGGCCGTGCGCGCAGGCGCTCATCGATGCCCAGGTGGCGCGGGTTATCTACCTGCACGCGGACCCGAGCGGCGCGGCCGGCGGGGCAGAGGCCCTGCGCCAGCATGGCATCGAGGTGGAAAAGCAGGACGTGCCAGTGGCCCTGCGCGCCCGGGACGCCGTGGTCCCGTGGCTGACCGCCGTGCGCCTGGGGCGCCCGCACGTGACCGTGAAATTCGCGCAGACCCTGGACGGCTACACCGCGGCGGCCGACGGCACGAGCCAGTGGATCACGGGCACCGCCGCCCGCGAGTACGCGCACCGGGACCGCGCCCACCGCGACGCGATCGTGGTCGGCACCGGCACGGCACTCGCGGATAACCCCTCACTGACCGCGCGACGGGCCGACGGCAGCCTGTATGAGCACCAGCCGCGACGCGTGGTCATCGGCAAGCGCGACCTGCGCGCCGCGGGCCCGGCTTCGACCAACCTCCGGGAGCTGGGCTATACCCAGTACGGTGACCTCGAAGAAGCCATGGAGGAACTGTACGACGACGGGATCCGCGACGTGCTCGTCGAGGGCGGTGCCGGGCTGGCCAGCGCCTTGTTCCACGGCGGCTACGTGGACGCCATCAACGCCTATATCTCGCCCATGTTGCTGGGCGAGGGGCTTGGCATCCTGGCCCACCCGCTGGCCGACACCCTGGCGGACGCCCCGCGCTTTCATCACCTGGGCACCCGCCAGCTCGGCGTAGACGTCCTGGTGGAATACGTCACCAGCGACGCGGCGTTGGAGAGCATGAAGCTCTAGCACAACCGAATACCTTTAAACCCAACGAAGACGCAGTGAGTGGCGCCGCGAAAAGTGCCAGCCAACGGCGAAGGAGATACGCACCAGAAGTGTTTACCGGCTTGATTGAAGTAACGGGGGCAGTCGAGTCCCTCGAGCAGCTGGGGGATGCCATCCGGCTGTGGGTTCGCGCCCCGCACGTAGTCCAGGACGCGAGCCTGGGGGATTCCATCGCCGTCAACGGCGTGTGCCTGACCGTAGCGGAACTCAACGCGGACCGGACCGGCTTTGCCGCGGACGTGATGCAGGAATCCCTGAACCGCAGCGCGCTGGGGCAGCTGGGTGTTGGCGACCGGGTGAACTTGGAACGGGCCCTGGCGGCCTCCGCGCGGCTGGGCGGGCATATCGTCCAAGGCCACGTCGACGGCACCAGCCGCCTGCTCGAGCGCACACCCTCTAAGCACTGGGAGGTCTTGCGCTTCGAGCTGCCGGAGCAGCTGGCGCGCTACGTCGTGGAGAAGGGCTCCATTGCCATCAACGGAACCTCGCTGACCGTCAGCGCCCGCGGAGAGGACTGGTTCGAGGTCTCCCTTATCCCGGTGACCCTGCGGCATACCACCCACGGCGACCTAGCGCCCGGGGACGTGGTGAACCTGGAGGTCGATATCCTGGCGAAATACGTGGAAAATATGCTGGCCTACCCGAAGGCCGGCGGCTGTTTCGACCCGACTAAGGTTGAGTACTATGAGCGTTGAGGAGCAGCAGACCGCCGCGGGTAGCGTGCGGTTGGATTCGGTGGAGACCGCAATCGGGGAGATCGCGGCCGGCAAGCCCGTCGTCGTGGTCGATAACGAGGATCGGGAAAACGAGGGCGATCTGATCTTCGCTGCCGAGCTGGCCACCCCGGAGCTGGTTGCTTTCATGGTGCGCTATTCCTCCGGCTATATCTGCGCCCCGCTGATGCCGGTCGACTGCGCCCGGCTGAACCTGCCGCCCATGGTCGCGCGCAACGAGGACGTGCGCGGAACCGCCTACACTGTAACCGTCGACGCCGCCACCGGCACCACGGGTATCTCCGCCACCTCCCGCGCCGAGACCATCCGCCGCCTGGCGGATCCGGAATCCACCACGCTTGACTTCACCCGGCCTGGCCACGTGGTGCCTCTGACCGCCCGCCCGGGTGGGGTCTTAGAGCGCGAGGGCCACACGGAGGCCTCAGTGGACCTGGCCCGCCTGGCGGGCCTGCGCCCGGCCGGCGTTTTGTGCGAGATCGTCTCCGAGGAGGAGCCGACGGACATGGCGCGCTCGCCGGAGCTCCGCCGCTTCGCCGACGAGCACGGGCTGGCGATGATCTCCATCGAGCAGCTCATCCAGTGGCGCCGCCGCCACGAGTCCCAGGTCGAACGCGTCGTGGACACCCAGCTGCCCACCGACTACGGCCGCTTTACCGCCATCGGCTATCGCCACGCGGTGGACGGCCAGGAGCACGTGGCCCTCATCGCCGGTGATCCGGAGCAGCTGGTCGGGGCGGAAAACGTCACCGTGCGGGTGCATTCGGAGTGCCTGACCGGGGACGTGCTCTCCTCCCGGCGCTGCGACTGCGGCCAGCAGCTGCACCGCTCGCTGGAAATCATCCAGGAGGCCGGTAGCGGCGTTGTCATCTACCTGCGCGGCCACGAAGGCCGCGGCATCGGCCTGCTGCACAAGCTGCAGGCCTACCAGCTCCAGGACCAAGGGCTGGACACCGTGGACGCGAACCTAGAGCAGGGCCTGCCGGAGGACGCCCGAGAATACTCCGTGGCGGGGCAGATACTACGGGACCTGGGGATTGTCTCCGCCCGCCTGTTGACCAACAACCCGCACAAGGGCGAGGGCCTGGCCGGCTTCGGCGTGGACGTGAGCGCGCACCAGCCGCTCGAGGTCACGCCGAACGCGGACAACATCAAATACTTGCGCACCAAGCGCGACCGGATGGGCCACGACCTGCCGCAGGTCGCCGCCTGGGACGCCGAGCACGGCGTAACCTCCTAGGCAGTACCAGCTGCCGCGCACGGCGCAGCACCACTGCTAAGGCAGCACCACCGACAGCAAAGACCACCGAGCGGAAAGAGGTACCGAAATGAGTAAGGAAGGCTTGTCGGCAATCGACTCGGTCGATGCGCGCGGGATTTCCGTAGCCGTCATCACCGCCACCTGGAACGCGGACATCTGCGACCAGCTGCACGAGCAGGCGCTGGCCGCCGCCGAGCGCAACGGCGCGCGCGCCGAGAGCTTCCGGGTCGTCGGGGCGCTGGAAATCCCCGTGGCCGTGCAGGCCGCCGCGCGGCGTTTCGATGCCGTGGTGGCGCTGGGCTGCGTCATCCGCGGCGGTACCCCGCACTTCGACTACGTCTGTGACTCCGTCACCCAGGGGCTGACCCGGATCGCGCTGGATGAGTCCACGCCGGTGGCCAACGGCATCCTCACCGTCAACGACCACGACCAAGCCGTGGACCGGGCAGGCTTTGCCGGCTCCGCCGAGAACAAGGGATCCGAGGCCATGGTGGCGGCCTTGGACACCGTGCTGAAGCTGCGGGCGATTAACCAAACCGGCAGCGCGGACGTAGAATATGAGGGCGCAGAAAAAGGAGTGGAGTACTGATGACTGACAGCCCTGGCAAGCCGGCGAAGCCACAACTGTCCGAAGAGGAGTTGCTGGCCTATACCCGCATCGACCCCTTCGCCCAGACCAGCAAGAAGCCGTGGGAACTGGAGATCAAATCACCGAACCTGCGCAAGCTGGCGGTTATCGTCGTCATCGTGGTCATGGCTGTCCACATCTTCATGGGCATTACTCTGGACGTCGAGTTCACGGGCGCTACCGTGACCACCATTGACAAGTTCGCCTTCCCGGGCGTGGGCGTGCTGTTGTCCATCCTGTTCTGGCTCATTTTGACTCGGCCCCGCGTGCGGGCCAACGAGGACGGGGTAGAGGTTCGCAACATCGTGGGCACCCGTTTCTACCCGTGGGCGGTCATCTACGGGCTGTCCTTCCCCGAGGGCGCGCGCATGGCGCACCTGGAGCTGCCGGAATTCGAATACGTACCGATGTGGGCCTTGCAGGCCGGTGACAAGTCCACCATCATGGACTCCGTCAACAAGTTCCGCGCCCTGGAAGCCCGCTACATGCCGCAGGATTAGGCGCCGCTGTGGCTGATCCAACTACCTATCGGCCGGCCCCCGGAACCATCCCCACGGAACCGGGGGTCTACAAGTTCCGAGACGACAACCGCCGCGTCGTCTACGTGGGCAAGGCGAAGAACTTGCGGGCTCGGCTGTCCAATTACTTCCAGGACATCACCCAGCTGCACCCGCGCACCCGCCAGATGGTGCTGACCGCCGCCTCGGTGGAATGGACCGTGGTGGCCAGCGAGGTGGAGGCGCTCCAGCTCGAGTACACCTGGATTAAGCGCTTCGATCCGCGGTTCAACGTGATGTACCGCGACGATAAGACCTACCCGATGCTCGCGGTATCGGTGGGTGAGCGTTTCCCGCGCGCTTTCTTCTACCGCGGCCCGCGGCGTAAGGGCGTGCGCTATTTCGGCCCATATTCGCACGCGTGGGCCGTGCGCGAGACCCTCGACCTGCTCACCCGTGTGTTCCCCATGCGTACCTGCACCAAGGGCGTGTTTAACCGGCACGAGGCGCTCGGCCGGCCTTGCCTGCTGGGCTATATCGGCAAGTGCGATGCCCCGTGCATCGGCCGCGTCAGCGAGGACGAGCACCGCGCCACGGTCAAGCGCCTGGTCTCCTTCATGAACGGCAACACCGCTCAGGTCACCCGCCAGCTGACCCAGGAGATGGAGGAGGCCTCCGCCAACCTGGAATTCGAGCGGGCTGCGCGCCTGCGGGACGACCTGGGCGCCATCACCAAGATCATGGAACAGCAATCCGTCGTCTTCGGCGACGGCACGGACGCCGATCTCATCGCCTTCCACACTGACGAGCTCGAGGCCGCGGTGCAGATCTTCCACGTGCGCGACGGTCGCATCCGCGGCCAGCGCGGCTGGGTCGTGGAAAAGGTCGGGGACCAAGCGAGCACCGAGACGGTCGCCGAGGGCGAGGAGGACCCGGCGCTGCCGGAGCTCATCCAGAACTTCCTCATCCAGTTCTATTCCGACGCCGTGGAGCGCGAGAAGCAGGAGGCCGCCGAGGACGCGGCTATTGACCCGGGCGTGCCGCGCCGCGGCGTCGACCAGGAGTCCCACGCGAAGTCGCGCACGGTCAAGGTGGTCCCGCCCGAGATCTTGGTCCAGCACCTGCCGGCCGAGGATGGGGAGGTCAAACAGCTGCTGGAGGAGCTGCGCGGGGCGCGGGTGGACTTGCGCGTGCCGCAGCGCGGAGACAAGCGCGCCCTGATGGAGACGGTCACGCGCAACGCCAAGGACGCCCTGCGCCAGCACAAGCTCAAGCGGGTAGGCGACCTGACGGCGCGTTCCGCCGCGCTGCAAGACATCCAGGAAGCCCTGGGCATGGAGCAGGCGCCCCTGCGCATTGAGTGCACGGACATCTCCCACATTCAGGGTACGGACGTGGTGGCCTCCCTGGTGGTCTTCGAGGACGGCCTGCCGCGCAAATCGGATTACCGCCGTTACCGCATCAAGGAGGCCGCCGGCGACGGCCGCTCCGACGACGTCGGCTCTATCGCGGAGGTCACCCGCCGCCGCTTCAAGCGCCACCACGTGGATAAGCTGGCCAACCCGGACGAGGAGTCGGAGGAGCAGACCTTCTCCGACGAGCAGGTCGTGGAGGAATCCGCGGAGGCCGGGCGCCGCTTCGCCTACCCGCCGCAGCTGTTCATCGTCGACGGCGGCGCGCCCCAGGTGGCCGCGGCTCAGGAGGTCTTCGACGAGCTGGGCATCAACGACGTCGTGCTCGTGGGCCTGGCAAAGCGCCTGGAGGAGATCTGGGTGCCCGGCGACGACGAGCCGGTAATCCTGCCACGCAATTCGCAGGCGCTCTACCTGCTGCAGCAGATCCGCGACGAGGCCCATCGCTTTGCCATTACGTACCACCGGCAACAGCGCTCGGCGCGGATGCGTTCGTCGGTGCTGGATGCCATCCCAGGCCTCGGGCCGCAGCGGCGCAAGGATCTGGTTAAGCATTTTGGCTCGGTCAAAAAGCTCAAACAGGCCTCCGTCGAGGAGATCGCCGAGGTCAAAGGCTTCGGTCCGAAGCTGGCCCAGACCGTCTTCGACGGCCTGCAGGCGCGCTAGGCTTCCGGGCGGGCCGGAAGCGGCGGCGAACCAGATAGAATGGCCCCATGGCACAATTTGTCACCCCTCCCATCCTGCTGACCGGCATGTCCGGCGGCGGGCTCAGTTCGGCGGCCAAGGTCTTAGAAGACAAGGGCTACTTCGTCGCGCACAACCTGCCCCCGGTGCTCATCGTGGAGCTGCTGGAGCTGTGCGCCCAAGATGACTCGCCCGTCGATAAGGTTGCCGTCGTCACCGACGTGCGCAGCCGCATGTTCCCCGGCTCCTTGCTGGAGACCTTCGACCAGTTGCGCGAGCGGGACATGCAGCCCACCGTGCTGTTCATGGATGCCCGGGACGACGTACTGATCCGGCGCTTCGACTCCGTCCGGCGCACCCACCCGCTGCAGGGGGAGGACACCCTCAAGGTAGGCATCCGTCGGGAGCGCGACGCTATTGCGGGCGTGCGCGCCGGCGCCGATATCATCCTAGACACCACGAACCTGTCGGTTCACGATCTGCGCCGCGCGATCGAGGCCTCCTTCGGGCCGCTGGGTAGCCAGAAGCAGCACGTCACCGTCGAGTCCTTCGGCTTCAAGCACGGCTCGCCGCGCGACGCGGACCTTGTCGTCGACGTGCGTTTCCTCCCGAACCCGTACTGGGTCGACGAGCTTCGGCCCTACCGCGGCACGGACGCGCCGGTGGCTGATTACGTGCTCTCCCAACCGAGCGCGGAGGAGTTCATCAACCGCTTTATGTCGATGTTGGATTCTATGCTGGCCGGCTACCACC
Source organism: Corynebacterium sp. 1103A (assembly GCF_055700955.1). Taxonomy (NCBI): domain Bacteria; kingdom Bacillati; phylum Actinomycetota; class Actinomycetes; order Mycobacteriales; family Corynebacteriaceae; genus Corynebacterium; species Corynebacterium sp. 1103A. The sequence continues at coordinate 29,093 of NZ_JASTTF010000006.1, read as the reverse complement.
ACGAAGGCAAGAACTTCATTACGGTCGGCGTCGGCTGCACCGGCGGGCACCACCGCTCCGTAGCGGTGGCCGAGGAGATCGCCCACCGCCTTCGCGAGGCGGGCAAGGTGGACGTGAGCGTGCTGCACCGAGATATCGAGCGGGACTAAGCCACCTAGCAACTTAGCCACCCATCCACTGGCGGGCGGCGATGTTGCCAAGTAAGTCCCAGCACAAGCTTTCCAATAACTGAATATTCCCACTACGAAGGCGGGCGACTACCGCCCGCACAGTCGGTGGTTCGCAGCAGGCCGGGCGCCCCGCGCCCCGATACTAGGCAAGGACCTGTGCGACCTTCCGGGCCCTAGCCATTGAGCGCCAAGGATCGACGGAAGCGGTCACCGGCGACGAAACGAAAGAAAGGCGGCAGGGATCTTTTCCGATGTCTAATCCCTTCCACGTAGCCTGCCTGGGCGGCGGGCACGGCTTGTACCAAACCCTGCTCGCAGCGCAGGAGACCGGCGCGGCGAAAGTAACCGCTATCGTGACCGTGGCGGACGACGGCGGCTCCTCCGGACGCCTGCGGCGGGAGCTGGCGATCATCCCGCCGGGAGATCTGCGCATGGCCTTGGCGGCGCTGTCCGACGGCGAGGACGAGGGCCGGTTCTGGGCGACTACGCTCCAGCACCGCTTCGGCGGGCACGGGGCCTTGGCCGGGCACGCCCTGGGCAACCTGCTCATCGCGGGGCTGACGGAGATCCTGGGCGATAGCCAGGCCGCCCTCGACAAGGTCGCAGAGCTGACCGAGTCACACGGCCGGGTCCTACCGGTGGTCAACCAGCCTCTGGAGATCGAGGCGGAGGTCGCCGGCCTCGACGAGGACCCGCGGGTGGTGCGCTCGGTCCGCGGCCAGGTGGCCGTGGCTTCGACGCCGGGGCAGGTCCGCCGCGTGCGGATCATCCCCGAGGACGCCGAGGTCAACGATTTGGTCTTGGAGGCCATCGGCCAGGCCGACCTCATCACGTTGGGGCCGGGCTCGTGGTTTTCCTCCGTGCTGCCGCACGTGGTCATCCCGCGCCTGGTGGAGGCCATCAGCGCCGCCGATGCCCTGCGCGTGGTGGTCCTCAACCTGTCCGCAGAGCCGGGAGAGACCCAGGGCTTTTCGGCGGAGCGCCACCTGCACGTGCTCGCTCAGCACGCCCCGGGCCTGCGTATCGACAAGGTCCTGGTGGAGGAGAAGATACTCACCGCGCCCAGCGAGCGGGAATACCTGCAGCGCGCAGCCCGCGCGCTGGGGGCCACGGTCGAGTACGCGGATCTGTGCCGGTTGGACGAGAATGGCCAGCCCACCAGCGTCCACGACCCGGATAAGCTGTCTGCTGCGCTTTCCCGGATGCATTCCGACTTCCTCGAAGCCGGGCGCTAGAATAGGCATTCTGTTTTAATATTTTTCATCTCCATTTCGATTACCTGACGACAACCGGTGAGCCGCTGCAGGGCCCGGAAGCTGGGTTCGGCAGAATAGAAAGGGCAGGAAGGCATAGAAGATGACTCTTACCGACGCGGTCAAAAAAGAGTTGACGGCGGTGCACGCCACCCGCACTAGCGCGCGGGCAGCAGAGCTGGCGGCCATCTTGCGTTTCGCTGGCGAGCTGACCGTCTCGGGCAGCTCCATGATGTACGAGATACAGCTGCCGGACCAGGACACGGCCGACCGGGTAATTGCGGCCCTGGACGAGCTTTACGGGATCAAGGTGGGCAGCCACGTGGTGGGACCGACCGCCGCCCAGGCCCACAAGCGGGCGCGGATCCATATCCGGATCACCGACGGCACTCCTGACCTGGTTCGCCGCCTGGGGCTTATTACCCGCTCCGGACACCCGGTGGTGGGGCTGCCGCCGCAGGTGATTTCCGGCTCCATCGCCGACAACGAGGCCGCGTGGCGCGGGGCCTTCCTGGCTGCCGGCTCCCTGACCGAGCCGGGCCGGTCCTCTTCGCTCGAGGTCGTCTGCCCCTGCCAGGAGGCCGCGCTGGCCCTGGTGGGCTGCGCCCGGCGCCTGGGCCTGTCCGTCAAGACCAAGGAGACCCGCGGGGCCGACCGCGTGGTGGTGCGCGACGGCGACGCCATCGGCGCGCTGCTGACCCGCATGGGCGCGCAGGTCACCCGCCTGAAGTGGGAGAAGAAGCGCCTGCGCAACGAGGTTCGCATGAGCGGGGAGCGCCTGCAGAACTTCGACGACGCCAACCTGCGGCGTTCGGCGCGCGCGGCCGTGACCGCGGCGGCCCGCGTGGAACGCGCCATGGAGATTTTGGGCGACGACGTGCCGGAGCACCTGGCGGACGCCGGCCAGCTGCGCGTGCAGCACCGCGAGGCCTCCCTGGAGGAGCTCGGCCGCCTGGCGGATCCGCCGATGACCAAGGACGCGGTGGCCGGCCGGATCCGGCGCCTGCTGTCCATGGCGGACAAGCGGGCCGAGGAACTAGGCATCGCGTCGACCAGCGAGGCAGTCACCGAGGATCTTTTCGACGCGGACGGCGCCGGACACGGCGAGGACCAGGCCGGCGGGGAGAGCTAGGGCGGCCGGAACCGACCGGGGGAGTGGTTTAACCCGCCCCGCGCGTGGATTTGTGCCCAGAATCACGTCCCCTATCTTTCCCTCGGCGCTATGCGGGCTCAACCGGGCATCGCCGTCTAAACTGCGGGTATGTACGCTGTTTTGTGGCCATGTCCAGGAATATTAGTCACCGGATGTGAGAATATGTCTGGTTTTGTTGATTTGCTTTCCGTTACCCGTGCGCGCTACCGCGAGCGCCGGTAGTATCGGTCTTGTTGGAAGTTGTCGAGGAGAAGCCAAGCTACCTCACGTAGCCCTCGGTGAGTTCCACCAGACGTAAAACCTTACGTACATCCAATTTTCTAGGAGAACATCAAGTGACTATCCGCGTAGGCATCAACGGCTTCGGGCGCATTGGCCGCAACTTCTTCCGCGCAGTCGTCGAAGGCGAGCACGACCTGGAGATCGTCGCGGTCAACGACCTGACTGACAACCAGACCCTGGCAAACCTGCTGAAGTACGACTCCGTCCTGGGACGCTTCCCGGGCGAAATCACCTACGACGACGAGTCCATCACTGTCGATGGCAAGCGCGTGGTCGTCACCGAGGAGAAGGATCCGAAGGATCTCAACTGGGGCGAGCACGGCGTTGACATCGTCATCGAGTCGACCGGCAAGTTCCGCACCGGCGAGAGCGCTCGCGCGCACATCGAGTCCGGCGCCAAGAAGGTCATCATCTCCGCTCCGGGCAAGGAGGTCGACGCCACCTTCGTCTACGGCGTTAACTCCGAGGACTACGATCCGGCAAACCACAACATCATCTCGGCTGCCTCCTGCACCACCAACTGCCTGGCGCCGATGGCCAAGGTCCTGGACGAGAAGTTCGGTATCGAAAACGGCCTGATGACCACCATCCACGCCTACACCGGCGACCAGCGCCTGCAGGACGCTCCGCACAAGGACCTGCGCCGCGCCCGCGCCGCTGCCGTCAACATGGTTCCGACCTCTACCGGCGCTGCCAAGGCCGTGGCTAAGGTCCTGCCGAACCTGGAGGGCAAGCTGGACGGCTACGCCATGCGCGTGCCGATCATCACCGGCTCCGCCACCGACCTGACCTTCACCGCCTCCCGCGACGTCACCGTCGAGGAAATCAACGCCGCCATCAAGGAAGCCGCCACCGGCGAGTTCGCTGACGTCTTGGCCTACACCGAGGATCCGCTGGTCTCCACCGACATCGTCACCGACGGCCACGGCTGCATCTTCGACTCCGGCATGACCAAGGTCTCCAACGGCAACCTGGTTAAGGTTCTCGGCTGGTACGACAACGAGTGGGGCTACACCGCCCAGCTGCTGCGCCTGACCGACCAGGTGGCAGCAAACCTCTAAGGAACAGTTTCTCAGGAAACAGTTTTCTGTGACACCGACCCAGCGCAGGCCCAGCCCACTTTACGGCGCCGCCCGCGTTGGGTCGGTATTGTTTTAGGTGCATCAAATTTCGCCAAAGGAGTAGGAAAAACTATGGCTTTCAAGACGCTAGACGAACTGCTTTCCGAGGGCGTGGAGTCCCGCCACGTGCTCGTGCGCTCCGACTTCAACGTCCCGCTGGACGACGAAGGAAACATCACGGACCCGGGCCGCATTACCGCTTCGCTGCCGACCATCCGCGCGCTGGTCGACGGCGGCGCCAAGGTCATCCTGACCGCCCACCTGGGCCGCCCGAAGGGCGAGGTCAACCCGAAGTACTCCCTGGCTCCGGTCGCGGAGGCCCTGTCCGAGGCCCTGGGGCAGTACGTCGCCCTGGCCGGTGATGTCTGCGGCGAGGACGCCCACGAGCGTGCCAACGGCCTGAACGACGGCGACGTCGTCCTGCTGGAAAACGTCCGCTTCGACCCGCGCGAGACCTCCAAGGACGAGGCCGAGCGCGAGGCCTTCGCCGCTGAGCTGGCCGCCCTGGCCGCCGACAACGGCGCTTTCGTCTCCGACGGCTTCGGCGTGGTCCACCGCGCCCAGGCCTCCGTCTACGACGTCGCCAAGAAGCTGCCGGCCTACGCCGGCAAGCTGGTCCAGAAGGAGCTGGACGTGCTCTCCACCGTGGCGAAGGAGCCGGAGCACCCCTACGTCGTCGTCCTGGGCGGCGCCAAGGTCTCCGACAAGCTGGGCGTCATCGAGGCCCTGGCCGGCAAGGCCGACAAGATCATCATCGGCGGCGGCATGTGCTACACCCTGCTGGCGGCCAAGGGCTACAACGTGCAGAAGTCCCTGCTCCAGGAGGACCAGATCGACAACTGCCGCGACCTGCTCGAGCGCTTCGGCGACAAGATCGTCCTGCCGGTCGACCTGGTCTCCGCCACCGAGTTCGCCGCCGACGCCGAGCACGAGACCACCTCGGTCTCCGAGATCCCGGAGGGCTGGATGTCCCTGGACATCGGCCCGAAGACCGTCCAGGAATTTGCCTCCGTGCTGGCCGAGTCCAAGACCGTGTTCTGGAACGGCCCGATGGGCGTTTTCGAGATGGAAGCATTCTCCCGCGGCACCGCCGGCGTGGCCCAGGCCATCATCGACGCCACCAAGGCGAACGGGTCCTTCACCGTGGTCGGCGGCGGCGACTCCGCAGCCTCCGTGCGCGCCCTGGGCCTGGACGAGGACGGCTTCAGCCACATCTCCACCGGCGGCGGCGCCTCCCTGGAGTTCCTGGAAGGCAAGGAACTGCCGGGCGTTTCCGTCCTCGAAGCCTAGCTTTCGCACGCCCCGCGTAACCGCGCGGGCAGCCTCCGTTTAAACCCCTAAGAAAGGACCACCACGTCATGGCACGTAAACCGCTTATTGCGGGCAACTGGAAGATGAACCTCGACCACATTGAGGCCATCGGTTCGGTGCAGAAATTCGCCTTCTCCTTGCCGAAGGAATACTACGAGAAGGCGGACGTGGCCTTCCTCGTGCCGTTCACGGATCTGCGCACCATCCAGACCCTAGTCGACGGGGACAACCTGAAGATCACCTACGGCGCGCAGGACGTCTCCCGCCATGAGTCCGGCGCCTTCACCGGCGAGGTCTCCGCCCACATGCTGTCCAAGCTGGGGGCTAGCTGGGCTATCGTCGGCCACTCCGAGCGGCGCCAGTACCACTACGAGACGGACGAGACCGTGGCGCAGAAGGCCGCGGCGGCACTGAGCCAGGGCATTAGCCCGATCGTCTGCGTGGGCGAGCCGCTCGACGTGCGCGAGGCCGGCACCCACGTGGACTTCGTGGTCAACCAGACGCGCAACTCCCTGGCCGGCCTGGACAAGGAGCAGCTGGCCAAGGTCGTCGTGGCCTACGAGCCGGTTTGGGCTATCGGCACCGGCAAGGTTGCCTCCGCCGCCGACGCGCAAGAAGTCTGCGCCGCCATCCGCGGTGTGCTGGGTGAGCTGGCCGGCGAGGAGACCGCGCAGGAGATGCGCATCCTCTACGGCGGCAGCATGAAGGTCGACTCCGCGGCCGAAATGGTCAGCCAGCCGGACGTAGACGGCGGCCTGGTCGGCGGCGCCTCCCTGGTGGGCGAGGACTTCGCCAAGCTGGTGGCCAACGCCGGCAACGCCGTCAACTAATACAGCCACCCGCCCCGGGGCCGCCTCTGCGGTGCCGGGGCTTCGGCGGGGCGCTACTACTGCCTTGGTGGCAGGTGGTGTAGACTAGCCGGAGTACAAAAGCGCTGGAGCGTGCCGCGTGTTGACCGCGCCCGCTGGCCGGCGCCCAGACCTTTCGGCCTCTTCGAGAAGCAAGGAATTTTAATGACCCTGGCATTGCAGATCATCCTGGTTATCGCAGCAGTCTTGATGTCTGTGTTCGTCCTGCTCCACAAGGGCAAAGGCGGCGGACTCTCTAGCCTGTTCGGCGGCGGGGTTCAGTCTAACCTGTCCGGTTCCACCGTCGTGGAAAAGAACTTGGACCGCGTGACCGTCGTGCTGGTCATCATCTGGCTCGGCTGCGTGATCGGTCTGAACCTTATCACCGCCTACAGCTAAACGTGGTCGGCGGGGAGCTTCCGCGCCGCCGCACACGCCGCGCATATAAAAGCACCGCCTAGCTGGTATCCCCAGGTAGGCGGTGCTTTTGTCGGTAGTGACTGGCTTTCCTGGCTACTGCGCGGCGGCGTCGTCGGCCAGGTAGAGGCGGGTGGAGCGCTCGCCCTGGGCGCCGGCGGCCGGCCAGTCGAGGGCGTCGGCTCGGTCGATGACGTGCTGGGCGGCCTCGGCCTTTTCCTGCCCGCTGACCAGCAGCCAGACCTGCTCGGCGCGGCGGATGGCCGGCAGGGTCAGGCTGGCACGCTCGGCTGGGGGCTTGGGAGAGTCGGTCACTGCGACCACCAGGCTTTCCTGCTCCCGCACCGCCGGGGTGTGGGGGAAAAGCGAGTTGATATGGCCCTCACCACCCATGCCCAAAAGGTGGAGGTCGAAACCGCGCGGGGCGTACTCGTTTAGCACCGCGGCGTAATCCGCGGCGGCCTGCTCAAGGTCGGCCTCGCCCAAGCCGTAGCCGTGGATGTGGGAATCCGGGATGTCGATGTGATCGAGCAGGGCGGCGCGGGCCTGGCCCTCGTTGGACTCGGGATCATCGACGGCCACGTTGCGCTCGTCGCCGAAGAAGACGTGCACACGGGACCAGTCCACCTGCAAGGCCGGGAAATCCTCGCCTTGGGCTTGCGCGGCGTCGGCAAGGCGGCGCAGCTGCTCGAGCATCCCGATGCCGGCGCTACCGCCGGTCAGCACCACGCGGGCGACCCCGTCGCCCTGGCGTCCGCCGCCGGGCGCCTGGCAGGCGGCGACCAGATCTATGAAATCGAGTGCGACCTGCTCTGTGAGGGCGGCCTTGTCCGAAACGCGGTGAATATCGACCATCTGCGCGTGCCTTCCTTTCTAGACGTAGCTCACGCGCGGCAGGGCGCGCAGAGCGTTGGCGAAAATCTGATCGGTGTCCAAGTGGCGTAGCTCCTCGGCGAGCACCTCGGCCTGGGAACGCACGCTCAGTGCCACCAGCGAGGTGGGCGAGTTCGGCACGGCCAGCTCGACGCTGCCGTGGTCGACCACCGTCAGGCTGATGTCCCCGGAATCCCGGTGGAAGATGAGCTTGGAGATGGGGAAGTGGTGGTGCAGGCTCGGGTCGTCCGCGGCGCGGCGCACGGCCACGCCCAGGCGGTCGGCCAGCCAGCCGGCGGCCAGATCCACGGCCGGGTGCGACTGGGGCCCGGAGATGGTCACGGAGCCGACTGGCTCGTGCGGCAGGCGGTCCAGGGCGGAAGCCACGATGCCGCGCCACAGAGTGATCATCGCCCAGGACATGTCCGAATCGCCCGGCTGGTAACCGTCGGAGAGCTGCTGGAGCATCTGTGGGGTGGGGCCTTCCGAATGGGCGATATCCGTGATGCGGCGCTGCGCCAGGCCGCCGATGGGGGCTTCGGCCGGCGAGTCCGGGTAGCGCGTCGGCCACCAGGCCACGATCGGGGTATCAGGCAGTAGCAGCGGGGTGACGACGGCCTCAGCCTGGTGAGCGAGCTCGCCGTGCAGGCGCATGATGACGATCTCGGAGGCGCCGGCCTCGCCGCCGACGCGCAGCTCGGCGTCCAGGCTGGTTTCGGCCGCCGGGTCCTCGGAGATGACAACCAGCACGCGGGCCGGATGCTCGTGGGAGGCGTCCCGGATGGAGTCGAGGATGACGTTGATGTCATCGCCCTGGTATGCGGAGACAATCAGGGTCAGCACGCGGCCGGTGGTCAGCGTGTAGTGCTCCTGGGCCTCGACCAGCTTCCTAGAGATGTCGCGCGTGGTGGTATCTGGCAAGGGGATAATCATGGCAAATGTCTCTTTTCGCTCGAACTCTTAAGGACGGCGCCAGGAGTGGCCCCGGCGGCGCAACATTTTGTCGGCGGACTCCGGGCCCCAGGTGCCGGCCGGGTACTCGTCCGGGCGGCCGGCCGCGGCCCAGTAATCGAGGATGGGGTCCAGGATCGCCCAGGACAGCTCGACTTCCTCATTGGTGGGGAAGAGTGAGGACTCGTCCAGCAGCGCGTCGAGGATAAGCCGCTCGTAGGCCTCCGGGGATTCCTCGGTGAAAGCTTCGGCGTAGGCGAAGTCCATGTTCACGTCGCGGACTTCCATCGTGGAGCCCGGCACCTTGGAACCGAAGCGCATGGTCACGCCCTCGTCCGGCTGCACGCGGATCACCACGGCGTTCTGACCCAGCGCATCCGCCTGGCCGTTCTGGAAGGGCTGGTGTGGTGCGTGCTTGAAGACCAAGGCGATCTCGGTCACGCGGCGCCCCAGGCGCTTGCCGGTGCGCAGGTAGAACGGCACGCCGCCCCAGCGGCGGGAGTTAACCTCCAGCGTGCAGGCCGCGTAGGTCTCCGTCGTCGACTCCGGATCGAAGCCTTCCTCCTCGCGCAGGCCCTTGACGTATTCCGAGCCCTGCCACCCGGCGGTGTACTGGCCGCGGGCGGTGGTCTTGTTCAGCGGGTGCACCGGGGTCGTGGCGCGCAGCACCTTGGTCTTCTCCGCCTGCAGGGCCTCCGGCTCGAAGGAGGAGGGCTCCTCCATGGCCACTAGCGCCAGCAGCTGCAGCAGGTGGTTCTGGATGACGTCGCGGGCGGCGCCGATGCCGTCGTAGTAGCCGGCGCGGCCGCCCAGCCCGATGTCCTCGGCCATGGTGATCTGCACGTGGTCGATGTAGTGGGCGTTCCACATTGGCTCAAAGATCTGGTTGGCAAAGCGCAGCGCCATAATGTTCTGGACCGTTTCCTTGCCCAGGTAGTGGTCGATGCGGAAGACGGATTGCTCCGGGAAGACCGCGTTGACGACCTCGTTGAGCTCCCGGGCCGACTTTTGGTCGTGGCCGAAGGGCTTTTCGATGATGACGCGGCGCCACGTGTTGTCCGAGCTGTTGGCCATGCCGACGCGCTCGAGCTGGTGGCAGATGCTGGAGAAAAATTCCGGCGGGACGGACAGGTAATAGGCCCAATTGCCGCCGGTGCCGCGCGCGGTGTCCAGCTGGCTCAGGCGGGCCGAGAGCTTGTCGAAGCCGGCGTCGTCGAAGCCGCCGGTGACGAACTCTACGCCCTGGGCCAGGTGCTGCCTAACGTGTTCGCGGAACTCGGTGCGAGCTCCGGCCTGGACGGCGTCCAGGACGTAGTTGGCGAACTTTTGCTTGTCCCAATCGCGGCGGCCGTAGCCGACCAGGGTGAACCCGGCCGGCAGCAGGCCGCGGTTGGCCAGGTCGTAGATGGCCGGCAGGAGCTTTTTCCGTGCCAGATCGCCGGTAACGCCGAAGATGACCATGCCGGAGGGGCCAGCAATGCGGGGTAGGCGTTTGTCTCTTTCATCCCTTAACGGGTTGTCCCAGGAGCTGGGGTCTGACACGGGAAATCCTTTCGCCGGAGATTAAGAAGACAATATTTATTTTAACGTTGCGGTTACCCATTGTAGCGAGGAGCGCACCGCCGGTTAACTTCGGCGGTGCGCTGCGAATCGCGGCCCTAGGCAGGGATACCCTGCCCACCTTCGGGCGAGCGAAGGGCGGGTACTAGAGCTTCGCGGACATGGTCTCCAGCAGCTCGTTCCAGGAGGCCACGAACTTGTCGACGCCCTCCTGCTCGAGCTGCTCGTAGACCTCCTCGAGGGAGACCAGCTGCCCCGCGCGCCCGCAGGTGCTGTTGGCGGTCTCCAGCATGCCGGTCAGGGCGTCACCCAGGCGCACGTCCGCGTCCAGGAATGCGTCCAGGGTAGCCTCCGGCATGGTGTTGACGGTCTCCGGGCCGGCCAGCTCGGTCACGTACAGGGTGGCCGGGTACTCCGGGTTCTTCACGCCGGTAGAAGCCCACAGCGGGCGCTGGAAATTCGCGCCGGCCGGCAGCGGATCTGGGGCGGGCAGGCGCTCCGGGTGGAGGAAGGCGGACTCGAAGAAGCCGTAGCAGAGCTTGGCCTCAGCCAGGCCGACCTGGCCGCGCAGCTCCAGTGCTTCGGGGGTGCCGATTTCCTCCAGGCGCTTGTCGACCTCGGTGTCGATGCGGGAGATGAAAATCGAGGCGACCGAGAAAATCTTGGTTACGTCCAGGCCGGCGGCCTCCGCGCGGCGGATGCCCTCCTTGTAGCGGTCGACGACCTTGACGTAACGCTTCAGGGAGAAAATCAGGGTCACGTTGACGCAGATTCCCTCCGCCAACGCGTCCTCGATGGCCTGCAGTGAGCCGTCGGTCGCCGGGATCTTAATCATCGCGTTGGGACGATCGACCTTCTTCCACAGGTCGCGGGCCTGGTTCAAGGTAGCCTCGGCGTCGTCAGAGATGCGGGGGTCGACCTCGATGGACACGCGGCCGTCCTCGCCGTTGCTATCGATGAAGACGTCGTGAAGCTCGTCGCAGGCGGAGCGCACGTCATCTATGGCCAGGCTGTAGACGGCCTCGTCTACCGCCGCGCCCTGCTCCTTGAGCTTGGCAATGTCGGCATCGTAAGCCGTGCCCTGGGACATGGCTTTGGCGAAGATGGTCGGGTTGGTAGTGACCCCTACCACGCTCTTGGTGTCGATGAGTTCGCGGAGGTTGCCGGACTGCAGACGCTGGCGGGACAGGTCGTCCAGCCACGTCGAGGTGCCCATCTGGGCGAGCTTGTCAACGTTGTTCATGTGCGCTCTCCTTAAGGAAATGCTCGGATTAGGTAGTTCGAACGGGCTGGGCAACAACTAGCCGCGGGCGGCGGCCAGGGATTCCTGGGCGGCCTCTACGATGGCCTGGGCGGTGAAGCCGAACTTCTCGAAGAGCTCTTCCGCCGGGGCCGAGGCGCCGTAGTGCTCGAGGGAGATGTTGCGGCCAAAGGTGCCGGTGTACTTGTGCCACGGCTGGGCCACCGCGGCCTCCACAGACACGCGGGCCCGGACCTTGGCCGGCAGCACCTGCTCGCGGTAGTCGGCGTCCTGCTCCTCGAACCACTCGAGGCACGGCGCGGAGACCACGCGGGTGGGTACGGACTGCTCCTCGAGGACCTTGGCAGCCTCGACGGCGTACTGGACCTCGGAGCCGGTGGCGATCAGGATGACCTTGGGCTCCCCGCCGGTCGCCTCGACCAGGGTGTAGGCGCCGCGGCGCACGCCCTCGGCGGCCTTGTCGGCGGTGCCGTCCAGGATGGGCAGGTTCTGGCGGGTCAGCGACAGGCCCTTCGGGGCGGCCGGGCGCTCCAGGGCGGCGGCCCATGCCTGGGCGGTCTCGTTCGCGTCCGCTGGGCGGATCACCGCCAGGTTGGGCACCGCGCGCAGGGCCGCCAGGGTCTCGACCGGCTGGTGGGTCGGGCCGTCTTCGCCCAGACCGATGGAGTCGTGGGTCCAGACGTAGTAGGTGTCCGTGGACATCAGGGCGCCCAGGCGGATGGCCGGGAACTGGTACTCGGAGAAGATCAGGAAGGTGCCGCCGTAGACACGGGTGTTGCCGTGCAGGGCGATCCCGTTCATGATCGCCGCCATCGCGTGCTCGCGGATGCCGAAGTGCAGGTTGCGGCCGTAGGGCTGGGCGGACCACGCGTCGGTGGTGATAGCAGTCGGGCCGAAGGAATCCGCGCCCTTGATCACGGTGTTGTTGGAACCGGCCAGGTCGGCCGACCCGCCCCACATCTCCGGCAGGGCAGCGGCCAGCGCCTGGATGGTCGCCTCCGAGGCCTTGCGGGTAGCCAGCGGCTTGTCCTCGGTGGACCAGGTCGGCAGCTCGGCCCCGAAGTCCTCCGGCAGCTGGCGGGCCTGCATCCGGTCGAAGAGCTGCTTGGCCTCGGGGTTCTTCTCGGCCCAGGCGTCGAAGCGCTCCTGCCAGGCAGCGTGGGCCTGCGCGCCGCGCTCGACCAGGCTGCGGGTGTGCTCGAGCACGTCGGCGTCGATGTGGAAGCTCTCCTGCGGATCGAAACCCAGGATCTCCTTGGTGGCGGCGACCTCGTCGTCGCCCAGCGCGGCGCCGTGGGCGCCACCGGTGTTCATCTTGTTCGGCGCCGGGTAGCCGATGACGGTTTTGACGCGGATGAAGGAGGGCTTGTCGGTGACCTTCTGGGCCTCGCGCGCCGCCTTTTCGATGGCCACGACGTCCTCGCCGGATTCGACGGTTTGGACGTGCCAGCCGTAGGCCTCGTAGCGGGCCACGACGTCCTCGTTGAAGGCGATGTTGGTGTCGTCCTCAATGGAGATACGGTTGTCGTCCCAGAAGACGATCAGGTTGCCCAGCTGCTGCGTGCCCGCCAGGGAGGAGGCCTCGGCGGTCACGCCCTCCTGCAGGTCGCCGTCGGAAGCGATGACGTAGACGAAGTGATCGAAGGGGGACTCGCCGGCCGGTGTTTCCGGGTCGAAGAGCCCGCGTTCCTTGCGGGCGGCCATGGCCATGCCCACTGAGGAAGCCAGGCCCTGGCCCAGCGGGCCGGTGGTGATTTCGACGCCGTCGGTGTGGTGGACCTCCGGATGACCCGGGGTGCGCGAGCCCCAGGTGCGCAGGGCCTTCAGGTCGTCCATCTCCAGGCCGAAACCGCCCAGGAAGAGCTGGATGTACTGGGTAAGGGACGAGTGGCCCACGGACAAAACGAAGCGATCGCGACCGGCCCAGTCCTTATCCTGCGGGTCGTGGCGTAGGATCCGCTGGTACAGCGTGTAAGCCAGCGGCGCCAGTGACATCGCGGTACCCGGGTGCCCGGAACCGCAGTTCTGTACGGCGTCGGCGGCCAGCACGCGGATGGTGTCGACCGCGCGGGTGTCACGGTCGCTCCAATCCTCGGGGTAACGGCGCTCGGTCATGGCCTGCAGCTCAGGCGACAAGGTAATTTCCGACACGGTAAATGGTCCTTACTAGCTCGGTGTCTTAAGTGCTTAGAAAACTCCTCCCTCAGTCTAGTGAACTTTGCGTCCCCAAGGGAGCACCTGCCGAGGCATCCACCGAAGCCGGGGGAGAAATGGTTGGCGGCGCCACGACGTTGGGGAGAATTTAAGGTTTATCCGCCAAACGTTGTAGGCTGGCAGGGATAGGGAAGGCTGGGGCTGGATCAGCACACCCCCTTGCGGGGCGCGGCTGGGCCGCCAGATGCCCTAATAATCCTGCCCACCCGCCGGCGTTGTGAAGTTGGTAACGAATCACGGCGTGCGCGGAACTATCGCCCGCGTAGGGGCGACCATTTAGCTGCGGCCTTTTCGGCCGCCTTTTGACCACCAACCCGCTCGTGCCCAGGACGCTGGAGGATGATTCCTTGGAGACCATCAAGGCCTATGTTGCGCTGACTAAACCGAGGATCATCGAACTCCTCCTCGTCGCAGCAATTCCGGCGATGCTCCAGGCGCAGCGCGGTTTCGAGGCCGTCAGCGACAACATCTGGCTCATCCTCTCCACGCTCTTCGGCGGCTGGATGGGCGCGGCGGCGGCCCACACGTTCAACAACGTGGTGGACTACGACCTCGACCAGAAGATGCAGCGCACCCGCGCCCGCCCGCTGGTCCGCGCCAAGATCAGCAAGCGCAACGCCGCCATCTTCGCTTGGATCATGCTGGCGCTGTCCATCTTCTGGCTCGGCGTCATCGCCAACTCCTGGCTCGCCGCCTTCTTCGTCATCCTGACGAACCTGTTTTACGTCTTCGTCTACACGAAGTTTTTGAAGATGCGCAACGCCCAGAACATCGTCTGGGGCGGGCTGGCCGGCTGCATGCCGGCGATGGTCGGCTGGGCCGTCATCAAGGACAACGCCTCGGCCGACGAGCCGGGCCAGTGGTGGCAAGCCATCGTCTTGTTCCTCATCATCTTCTTCTGGACCCCGCCGCACACCTGGGCGCTGGCAATGAAGTATAAGGAGGACTACCGCCGCGCCGGCGTGCCGATGCTGCCCGTGGTGGCCTCCGACCAGGAGGTCACCCGCCAGATTGTCTGGTACACCATCGGCACCGTCATCGTGTCCTGGCTGATCGTCCCGGCCACCTCCTGGATCTACCTGGTGGTCGCGGTGATCTCCGGCGCCGCCTTCCTGTGGATGGCCATCCGCCTGCACCAGGGCGTCAAGAGCGGGCAGACGGTCAAGCCCATGCGCTTGTTCATCTACTCGAACAACTACCTGTCCGTGCTCTTTATCGGCCTGTCCATCGACGCCGTGCTGGGCTGGCAGACTGTCGGCGAGGCCCTCGGCTTCTAGACCGCGCGGAAGCTTGGAAGCAGCAGCACGAAACCCAGCCCATCTACCATCCGGTGGATTCTTCCACCAGGGGTAGGACGGGCTGGGTTTTAAGCGTCTACGGCGTTAGGCGCGGGGGTTTAAGACGATGGAGCCGGTGGTCTTGCGGGCCTGCAGGTCGCGGTGGGCTTGCTCGGCCTGCTCGAGCGGGTACTCTTTGCTCACGCGCAGGGTCAGGTGGCCGCTGCGGATCATCTCGACGACGGCCTGGGATCGCTTCTGGAACTCGGCATCGGAAGCCGTGTAGGCGGCTAGCGAGGGACGGGTCAGGAAGATGGCGCCGTGGGTGTTGAGCACCTGCGGGTCGATGGGCTCTACCGGGCCGGAGGCCGCGCCGAAGAGGCAGACGGTGCCCCGCGGGCGGACGACCTCGAGGGACTCCTGGAAAGTGGCCTGGCCGACGCCGTCGTAGACCACGTCGACGCCCTGGCCGCCGTTGAAACGGCGGACCTGCTCGGCCAGCACGTCGGAGTAACGGAAGACCTGGTCCGCGCCGGCCTCGTAGGCCAGCTGTTCCTTCTCATCGGAGGAGACCACCGAATAGACCGTGGCGCCTAAGTACTTGGCCATCTGGGTGGCCAGCAGACCCACGCCGCCGGCGCCGGCGGTGATCAGGCAGGTGGAGCCTTCCTCTAGCTGGTAGACGCCGTGGGTGAGGTAGTGCGCCGTCATGCCCTGCAGCATCATGGACGCGGCGATATTCAGCGGGAAATCGTCCGGCACCTGGGCCATGCGGTTGCGGTCCACGCAGACCTGCTCGGCGTAGGAGCCGAAGGCGTGGTGCCAGGCCACCAGCGTGCCTTCGGCGATCTCGCCGCGGGGATCGTGGCTGACGCGGCCGACGCCTTCCAGGCCGAGGATGAACGGGACGTTGGCGTTGTAGATGCCCTCGCGGTAGTAGGTGTCGATATAGTTAACCCCCGCCCGCTCGACATCCACGAGAACCTCGTTGTCGGTGGGGGCGGGGGCATCCACGGACACGTACTCCAGTACTTCCGGGCCGCCAGTGCGCTTTACTTGAATAGCATGCATACACCCACGTTAACTGTTTTTAGCGCGCGGCGAGGGCAGCTTGGCGATCGGCGTAGCGCTTATCACCCTCGACCGAGCCCGTTTCCAGGTCCTCGGTGCCGCCGGTACGGACGAAGCCGTAGGCGTAGAGTGCCGCGGTCAGCGCGGTGACGAGGGAGGACATCCCGATGTGGACCGGGATGGTCCAGCGGGGAATACCCAGGCGTAACTGGATGACGCCGATGGCCCACTGAATCAAAATAGCCACCACGAGGTACCAGCCGATGTTGCGCGGCCGGCGGGAAACGCGGTTGCGGTAGAGCAGGATGATGACGACCAAGGTCAGGGCCAGGTAGACGTACATGCACATCGCGTGGACGACAGCCATGGACTCGGTGTCCAGATGAAGGCGGCCCAGCATGCCCTCCTCGGCGTCGCCGGCGTGGCGGCCCGAACCGGTGACGAAGGTTCCGGTGATGAGCACGACGGCCAGGGCGGCCGCGGCGACGGCGGCCAGGGTGCGGATGGTGCGCGGGAAGGCCTGGGTCGGGGTGCCATCGTCCTGTTGGCGCAGGCGGGTGTACAGCAGCGCGGCGATCCAGACCAGGACCATCGACGGCAGGAAGTGGATGGCCACGGCCCACCACTTCAGCTTCAGGAAGACCGACAGCGCGCCGATCAGCGCCTGGACGAAGATGCCGGCGACCGAAATCCAGGCGTAGACCTTGAGCTCCTTGCGGCGGCGCGCGCGGTGCATGGCGAAGGCGGCGGCCAGGGCGGCCGCCAGTACGACGAAGGTCAGCAGGCGGTTGCCGAACTCGATAAACTGGTGGATTAGCGGCGCGGTGCCCTCCAGCGGGACGAGCGAACCGGGGTGGCAATTAGGCCACGTCACGCAGCCCAGGCCGGAGCCGGTCACGCGGACGATGGAACCGGACACCGTAATGCCGCCCTGGCACAGCAGCAGGATAAACGCGATGATGCGCTGCTGGCGCAGGCTGGGCACGCCGTTGCGGACGAAGTCGCCTAGGCGGGAAAAGAACCCGGGGCGGGTATCACCCGAGGTGGGGGAAGCAGGGGTTGTCACGTTGTCACTCACGGTCATTAGGGTACTCCGTACTCACGTCGAACTAAAAAGAAAAGTAGGTCTCAAGCTGGGTTTTTAGAAATAACTCACACTTAGCCTTCGAACCGGAACCATTTGGCCGCCGCCAACGACGCGGCACCCGCCCAGGCGGCCAGGACAAGCATCTGTACCCAGGGTAGGTCACCGGCGAACGCGTCGGCCAGTCCACCGGCCAGGGCCACCGTGGGCAGCACGTTGAGCAGGCCGTTGGAACCCAGGCCCTGGCTGTACATCGTCCAGCCGACCACGCCGAGCAGCAGGAACCAGATGAGGTTGGCCAGCGCAAGGACGATCTCGGAGGACAGCGTGCCGCCCAGGATGAGGCCTAGGGCGGTGAAGGTGGCCACGCCGAACAGCAGGATGACTAGCGCCAGCAGCACGCCCAGCCAGCTGGTCCGAAAGCCCAGGAGCACGGCGATGACGCCGAGGACGAATACCTGGACGGTGACCATCGACAGTACCGCCATGATTTTCCCGGTCACGATTGTCCAGGCGGGCACGCCAGAGGCGCCGGTGCGCTTCAGGGCGCCGTAGCGCCGGTCGAAGGCCAGGGAGATGGCCTGCCCGGTGAATCCTGCGCTGGTGGCGGCCACGGCGAGCACCATCGGGAAGATCTGATCGAGGCTCATCCCGTCCGCCAAAAGCGACATCCGGGCCGCACCGAAGAGCAAAAGCGCCGGGATGATGATGCTCAGTAGTAACTGCTCGCCGTGGCGGAGCATCAGCTTGGACTCGATGGCCCCCTGAGCCCAGGCCAGCTGGGCCACCGAGGCCCGCTGCGGGGCCGGCCGGAAGGTACCCGGCGGGAAATCAGCGGCGCGCCCTGCGGCCCGGGTGGAATCAGCAGGTGTGGTTGGTGTATACATGGCTTTCCCCTTAGCTGCGTAGTTCTCGGCCGGTGAGATCGAGGAAGACGTCCTCGAGGTTCCGGTGGGCGGTGTCGATGCGGTGCGCCAGGACCCCCTGGCTGGCCAGGGCCTGGGTCAACCGGACCAGAAGTTCCGGGGTGCCCGCGGCGTGCACGCGGTAGTGCAGGGGGCGGACCAGGTCGAGGCCGATGCCGGAGTCACGGGCGAAGCTCTCGACGTCGATGGCCTCATTGGTCGAGACCGTCACCTGCGGGTTCGCGGTACGCGTCATCAGCTCGCTGGGGGTGCCCTCAGCGATCAGCTCGCCTTGGTCGATGATGGTGATGTAGTCCGCCAGGGCCTCGGCCTCGTCCATGAGGTGGGTGGTCAGCACGATGGTGGTGCCGTCGCGCTTGAGGGCATCGATAAGCCGCCAGACGGCCAGCCGGGATTGGGCATCCATGCCTGCGGTCGGCTCGTCGAGGAAGACCAGCTCGGGCCGGGAGATGATTGCCAGCGCCAGGGACAGGCGCTGCTTCTGGCCGCCGGAGAGCCGGCGGTAAGTATTGCGGGCCACGCCCTCGAGGCCGAGCAGCTCCATCAGCCAGTCCGGGTCGTGCGGGTTCTGGTTGTAGCTGGCGGCCAGGTGCAGCATCTCGCGCACGCGGATGCCGGAATAGGACCCGCCGCCCTGGAGCATGATGCCGATCCGGGCGCGCACTTGGTCCGCCTGCGTGGTGGGATCCAGTCCCAGCACGCGGATGGAGCCGGAGGTGGGGGAGATAAACCCCTCGCACATTTCAATGGTGGTGGTCTTGCCGGCACCGTTCGGCCCGAGCAGACAGAGCATCTGCCCGCGCGGAACGCGCAGGTCGAGCCCGTTGACAGCGGGTTTGCCGCCGTAGGTCTTGTGTACCCCGCGGAGCTCTAACGCTAAAGATCCATCGAAAGTTTTAGTCACACCGCACTACCTTAGGAGATCGACCCGCGATCGGCGTAATAGCACCCACCAGATTCCGCCGACTATGACGAACATTACCGCCGCGGCAAGGTAGATGAGCAGGATGGTCATCGGCGGCAGCCCTAGGCCGCGGGGCAGGACGAAGAAGCTGACGATGGCCGAGTAGCCGACCACCGTGGCGCGGAAGACCAGGCGGTTGGCCCAAGCGGCCAGCGGAAAGACCGCCCACAGGATGTACCAGGGGTGGACCACCGGGAAGAAGACGACCAGCACCAGGGTGGAGACCCCGAGCCCGCCGACCGAGTGGATGGAGCCGCGGAAGGTGGCAAAGAGCATGCGCATCATGAACACGCCGGCCACCAAGACGCCCAGGGTGCGGGTGACTGAGAGGATGGCGTCGGTGTGGTCGCCCAGCCCCAATTGCATTCCCAGGAAGCCGGTGCCTACGCCCACCGAGGTGGTCGCCGACATCCAGGACCGGATGGTGGCCGCGCCGCCCTGGCCGGTGATCCAGCCCAGGCCGATGCCCGTGAGCAGGGTGACCGCGGCGATGGTCGCAATGAGGAGGACCAGGTGGAGGGTGGCAGAGCAGGCGATGGCCCGCAGGGGGCTGGCGCCGCGTTGGCGGCCCAACGTGCGGGCCAGGGTCATGCCGACGAAGCCCAGGGCGATAAAGCCGGTGACCTTGACCATGCCGGCGCAGGAGATGAGCGCGACGGACAGGGTCAGGTAGCCGGCGATAGCGCGCCCGGCGGGGCTGTTCAGCCCCGCGTTAGCCGGCAAGTCCGCCACCCGGTCGGCGGCGCGGAGGCCGCACTCGACGCCAACCAGGATGAGCCCCAGCATGATGGACTCGTTGTGAATGCCGCCGATGAGGTGGAGGACCGTCAACGGGTTGAGTATACCCAGCCACAGGGCCGTGGCGACCTTCACCCGGCAGCGCAGCGCCAGCCGGGTCAGCGCCCAGCCGGCGGCGCCGACGCCCAGGATGGACAGTAAGCGATGGGCAATAACGCCCAGGAGGATGGAGTCTTGGGTCAGCCAGCTGACCGCGCCCGCCAGCCCCAGGGCGACCGGGCCGTACGGGGAGGGCGAATTCGCCCAGATGAACGGCACGGACCGGGCCAGCTCGTTTTCCGGTCCCAGCAGCTGCACCGGGCCCGCCGAATAGGGGTCCAACCCGGCTACGACGATGGAGCCGTTGGCCAGGTAGGAATAGATGTCCTGGGTGAACAGGGGAGCGGTCAGGATAAGCGGGATGACCCAGCCGGCGAAGGTGCGCCAAATAAGGTGCGGGGCGATGGCCGGGTGAGTCCGCTGCGTCCGGCGCAGGGGCGCGCCCACGTAGGGCGCCATTAGCACCCAGGCCACCACCAGCAGGGCCACGCCCAGAAAGACCAGGGCGGAGGCGGTCTGCAGCATGCGGGACATCAGTGAACCGAAGGGGACATTGTCGTAAGGGTTGCCGACCACCGGCACCGCGCCCGCGCCCAGGCCGCCGAAGGCGATGAGTAAGGCGCCTACGGTGCCCATCCAGCGCAGGACGAAAAAGCCGCGCAGGTGGCTGACGGGATATTGCCCCCGGCTACCCCCCACGGGGTCGACCGGCAACAGGTCGAAGCGAGCGCCCTTCTCGCCGCCTTCTGCGCGTTGCGCGCGGGAGGTCGGCTCGTCGCTGGTGTGCAGCAACGCCGACCGGGAACCGGCCGTGCCCAGGCGGGGAAGTGCGGATCTCAGCGAGGCGAGACCGTCGGCGAACATCTTTTTCATCGGCGTCTACTTTACGCATTCAGGCTGCGGGGGCCGGGGGGCGGCGCGCCGATAACCAGCGTTGGTGGCATTCGGGAATGAATTAGGGAACACTAGTGTTGTCTAAAGTGTTAGCCCGGGTACCGATGGGGCTGACTCGGATACGACTTGTTAAGTGTGCACGGCGAGTGCGCAAGGAGGTGGAAGACATGACTGAGAAGGCGCGAGCTGCCGCGGCGGCCAGCCGGGCAAAGGAGTCTCGCTCCATGGAGGGGGATACCCGTCGCCAAGTCATGCTTTTGCTGCTCAAGGACGGTCCGGTCACCGCTTCGTACCTGGGAAAGCGCCTGGGGCTGTCCGCCGCGGGCGTGCGACGCCATCTAGACATCCTGGTGGAAGAGGATTTGACGGAGGTGGTCCACCGCCGGCCGCATCCCAAGTACGGGGAACCGGCCGGGCGCGGGCGCCCCGCCAAACATTTCCGCCTCACCGACAAGGGACGGGCCCAGTTCGGGCACGCCTACGACGAACTCGCCTCCGAGGCGCTGACAGCCCTTCGGGAAGTCGGCGGCTCTGCGGCCGTCAAGCAATTTGCGAAAGCCCGTATGGAGCGGTTGCTGGCGGACGTGGAACCCTTGGTCCAGGAGGACGAATCCGTGGAAGAGATCGCGGCGGAGCTCGCCGCGGCCTTGGACGACCACGGTTACGCCGCCACCGTGACCAGCGCGGGACACGGAGTGCAGATTTGTCAGCACCATTGCCCCGTGGCTCACGTGGCAGCGGAGCACCCCGAGTTGTGTGAAGCGGAGCAGGAGGTCTTTTCCGCCCTGTTAGGCAAGCACGTGCAGCCTTTGGCCTCCATCGCGGACGGCCACGGGATCTGCACGACTAACATCCCCTTGACACCAATTATTAATCAACGCAACTAATCTTCACACGCAGTGAGAAAGGAGCGGGTCATGACTCAGGCACAATCTGCGCCGGGTACCGAGGCCAAGATGACCGATGATGAGATCATCGAGTCCATCGGTGCGTACGAATATGGCTGGCACGACTCGGACGTGGCCGGCGCATCGGCACGTCGTGGGCTGAGCGAGGAGGTCGTTCGTGACATCTCGCGTCAGAAGAACGAGCCCGAGTGGATGCTCAACCAGCGGCTTAAGGCCCTCAACATTTTCGAGAAGAAGCCGATTCCGACCTGGGGCGCGGATTTGTCCGGTATCGACTTCGACAACATCAAGTACTACGTCAAGTCGACCGAGGAGCAGGCCCAGACCTGGGATGATCTGCCCGCCGACATTAAGGAGACCTACGACAAGCTGGGTATTCCGGACGCCGAAAAGCAGCGCCTGGTGGCTGGCGTCGCCGCCCAGTACGAGTCGGAGGTCGTCTACCACCAGATCCGCGAGGACCTAGAGCGCCAGGGCGTTATCTTCGTTGATACCGACACCGCGCTGCGCGAGCACGAGGAGCTGTTCAAGGAGTACTTCGGCACGGTCATCCCGGCCGGCGACAACAAGTTCTCCTCGCTGAACTCCGCCGTCTGGTCCGGTGGCTCCTTTATCTACGTTCCGCCGGGAGTCCACGTGGACATCCCGCTGCAGGCTTATTTCCGCATCAACACGGAAAACATGGGGCAGTTCGAGCGCACCCTCATCATCGTCGATGAGGACGCCTACGTGCATTACGTCGAGGGCTGCACCGCGCCGATCTACAAGTCGGACTCTCTGCACTCCGCCGTCGTGGAGATCATCGTCAAGAAGGGCGGCCGTTGCCGCTACACGACCATCCAGAACTGGTCGAACAACGTCTACAACCTGGTGACCAAGCGCACCAAGTGCGAAGAGGGCGCGACCATGGAGTGGGTCGACGGCAACATCGGCTCCAAGGTGACCATGAAGTACCCGGCCGTCTGGCTGACCGGCGAGCACGCCCGTGGCGAGGTGCTCTCCGTGGCCTTCGCCGGCGAGGACCAGTTCCAGGACACCGGCGCGAAGATGACGCACATGGCGCCGCACACCTCCTCGAACATCGTGTCCAAGTCCGTCGCCCGCGCCGGCGGGCGCGCGGCCTACCGCGGCCTGGTGCAGGTCAACCAGAACGCGCACCACTCCACCTCCAACGTGGAGTGCGACGCCCTGCTGGTCGACAGCATCTCGCGTTCGGACACATACCCCTACAACGATATCCGCAACGACCACGTGACCCTGGGCCACGAGGCGACCGTCTCGCAGGTGTCGGAGGAGCAGTTGTTCTACCTGATGTCGCGTGGCATCGCGGAAGAAGAAGCAATGGCAATGATCGTGCGCGGTTTCGTTGAGCCTATCGCCAAGGAGCTCCCGATGGAGTACGCCCTAGAGCTCAACCGCCTCATCGAGCTACAGATGGAAGGATCGGTGGGCTAGTCCCGATGGTGAACTCAAACGAATTTTCTGCTCGTAAGAACCCGAACCAGGTCACCAAGGGTGATCTCTTCGGTTCCTTCGACGTGGCGGACTTCGACATCCCGAAGGGGCGCGACGAGGTGTGGCGCTTTATCTCCCTGCGCAACCTTCGCGGCCTGCACAACGGCGAGTTTGCTGAGGCCGTAGCCCAGGACGTGAAGGTCACCGGTCCGGATGAAGTCCGCACCGAGACGGTCGCTCCCACCGACGAGCGGCTGGGTCGGGCCGGCAAGCCCACCGACCGCGTGGCAGCCCAGGCGTGGACCTCCATGCCGGAGGCCCAGATCGTCACCATCGAACCGGAAGCACAGCTTAGCGAGCCGACCATCGTGACGATCACCGGCCGCGGCGACGACGTCACCAGCTTCGGCGCCACCTGCATCGAGGTCGGCCACCACGCCGAGGCCACCGTCGTGCTCAAGTACGAGGGTTCTGGCACCCACGCTGACAACGTCGAGTTCGTCATCGGCGACGGTGCCCACGTCACCGTCATTGTCGACGCCGACTGGGACAACGACGCAGTCCACCTGTCGCACCAGGCGATCAAGATGGGCCGCGACGCCACCCTGCGCCACAACTCCGCCATCTTCGGCGGCGAGATCGTGCGCATCGTCCCGCGCGTGACCTTCAGCGCCCCGGGCGCCGACGTCGAGCTGCTCGGCGTCTACTTCGCGGACTCTGGCCAGTACTTCGAAAACCGCATGCTGGTCGACCACTCCGTGCCGAACTGCCGCTCCCGCGTACTCTACAAGGGCGCGCTGCAGGGCGATAAGAAGGCCGAGTCCCGCACCTGCTGGGTGGGCGACGTTCTCATCCGCGCCGACGCGCAGGGTACCGACACCTATGAGACGAACAACAACCTCATCCTGACCGACGGTGCGCGGGCCGACGCGATCCCCAACCTGGAGATCGAGACCGGGGAAATCACCGGCGCCGGCCACGCTGCCACCGTCGGCCGCTTCGATGACTTGGAGCTGTTCTACCTCATGTCCCGCGGTATCCCGGAGGCCGAGGCCCGCCGGCTTATCATCCGCGGCTTCTTCAACGAGGTCATCAACCGCATTCCGGTCGAGTCCCTGCGCGAAGAGCTGGAAAACCGTGTTTCTGACGAGCTAGCGAAGATCAACGCCTAGCGCCCCTGCTGAAACCCACGCAACAGAAAGATTAAATCGCTATGTCAACTCTGGAAATCAAGAACCTCCACGCCCAGGTGCTCCCGAACGAAGAGGGCGAAGAGCCCAAGGAGATCCTCAAGGGCGTGAACCTGACCATCAACTCCGGTGAGACCCACGCCATCATGGGCCCGAACGGCTCCGGCAAGTCCACCCTGTCTTACGTCATCGCCGGCCACCCGAAGTACGAGGTCACCGAGGGTGAAGTTTTCCTCGACGGCGAGAACGTGCTGGACATGGAAGTCGACGAGCGCGCCCGCGCCGGCCTCTTTCTGGCCATGCAGTACCCGACCGAGGTCCCGGGCGTGAAGATGAGTCAGTTCCTGCGCTCCGCCGTCACCGCTACCCGCGGCGAGGCCCCGAAGCTGCGCGAGTGGAACAAGGAACTGACCGCGGCCCGAGAGCAGCTGCAGATCGACAAGTCCTTCGCCCACCGCTCTGTGAACGAGGGCTTCTCCGGCGGCGAGAAGAAGCGCCACGAGGTTATGCAGCTGGATATCCTGAAGCCGAAGATGGCCATCATGGATGAGACCGACTCCGGCCTCGATGTGGACGCGCTGCGGATTGTCTCCGACGGCATCAACCAGTACCAGGAAGAGACCAACGGCGGCATCCTGCTGATTACGCACTACAAGCGCATCCTCAACTACGTGAAGCCGGATTACGTCCACGTATTCGCCCACGGCCAGGTCGTTAAGACCGGCGGCGCCGAACTGGCAGACCAGCTCGAGGCCGAGGGCTACGACAAGTTCGTCAAGTAAAGCCGGAGACTATGTCAGCACTAGATACTCAAGCTATTCGGGCGCAGTTCCCCGTCTTTAGCCGCACCGTGCGCGGGGATAAGCCGCTGGTCTACCTCGACTCCGGGGCGACCTCGCAGCGGCCCCTGCCGGTGTGGAAGGCGGAGGAGGACTTTGTCCTGCACACCTTCGCACCTGTCCACCGCGGCGCCTACCAGCTGGCCGAGGAAGCTGACGACGCCTACGAATCGGCCCGCCAGGCGATCGCCGCCTTCGTGGGCGCCGACCGAGACGAGATCGCGTTCACCAAGAACGCGACGGAGGCCCTGAACGAGGTGGCCTACGTACTGGGGGACGACCGCGCCGGCGACTTGACCGTCACGGCCGATGACACCATCGTCATCACCGAGCTGGAGCACCACGCCAACTTGGTTCCGTGGCAGGAACTGGCGCGGCGCACCGGCGCCACCCTGAAGTGGTACTCGGTCACCGAGGACGGCCGGATCGACCTGGACTCCCTGGAGCTGGACGAGTCCGTCAAGGTTGTCGCGTTCACCCACCAGTCCAACGTGACGGGTGCCGTCGCCGACGTCGCGGAGATCGTTTCCCGCGCGAAGGCCGTGGGGGCGCTCACTGTCTTGGACGCCTGCCAGTCCGTCCCGCACATGCCGGTCGACCTCCACGCGCTCGATGTGGATTTCGCCGCCTTCTCTGGGCACAAGATGTGCGGGCCCTCCGGCATCGGCGCGCTCTACGGCAAGGCCGAGCACCTGAAGGCCCTCCCGCCGTTTTTGACGGGCGGCTCGATGATCGAGGTCGTCAAGATGGAAGGCACCACCTTCGCGGAGCCGCCGCAGCGCTTCGAGGCCGGTACCCAGATGACCAGCCAGGTCGTCGGCTTGGGCGCGGCGGTCAAGTACCTGTCCGAGATCGGCATGGACAACATCCAGGCCCACGAGCGGGAACTGACCGAGTACGCGCTGGAACAGCTGAACCAGATCGACGGCCTGACCATCGTGGGTCCGAAGACGGCGGATCGCCGCGGCGGGGCCATTTCCTTCCTCGTCGACGGCGTGCACCCGCACGATATGGGCCAGGTGCTCGATGACCAGGGCGTCGCCATCCGCGTGGGCCACCACTGCGCGTGGCCGGTGCACCGCGCGGTGGGCGTGCAGTCCACGGCCCGCGCGAGCTTCTACCTGTACAACACGCGCGAAGAAGTCGACCAGCTGGTCGCCGCCATCAAGAAGGCGCAAGAATTCTTTGGAGTGGTGTAGATGCTGGATTCGATGTACCAAGAGGTGATCCTGGATCACTACAAGAACCCGCAGTACAAGGGCCTGCGGGAGGGCCACCAGGCCGAGGTTCACCACGTGAACCCGTCTTGTGGCGACGAGCTGACCTTGCGCGTCAAGCTGTCCGAGGACGGTAAGACCGTGGAGGACATTTCCTACGACGCGGAAGGGTGCTCGATTTCGCAGGCCTCGACCTCGGTCATGGCCGAGGAGATTGTGGGCCAGCCGCTGGAGGTGGCTAGCCAGAAGCTCGCCGAGTTCGAGAAGATGGTGACCTCCCGCGGCAAGGAAGAGGGCGACGACGAAATCATCGGCGACGGCGTGGCCTTCGCCGGGGTTTCTCAATACCCAGCCCGAGTCAAATGCGCGTTGCTAGGCTGGAAGGCATTCCAAGCCGCTGCAGGCGACGCACTCAACGAATTGGAGCACTAATGACCCAGCCCACTGACCCGTACCAGAACGAGTCTTCGAGCTTCGACGGGGGCCGCGAGCGCCCCGAGCAGACTGAGGAGCAGATCGCGAAGGCCTACGACGTCGCTGAGTTCCTCCGTGACGTCATCGACCCCGAGCTCGGCATCAACGTCGTCGACCTCGGCTTGGTCTACGAGATCTGGATGGAAGAAAACGAGGGCAAAGAAAAGGCCGTCGTTAACATGACGCTGACCTCTCCGGCGTGCCCGTTGACCGACATTATCGCCGAACAGGCCGAACAGGCGGTCGTGGGCAACAAGGTAGCCGACCAGTTGGAAATCAACTGGGTCTGGATGCCGCCGTGGGGTCCGAACATGATCACCGAGGAGGGGCGCGAACAGCTCCAGGCCCTCGGGTTCGCCGTCTAAGCTAGACTCCTTTTCTCACACTCCGCCAGGTTCCTCTGCTCGTCCAGGGGGCCTGGCTTTGTGCTGCGCGGAAGTTGATAGACTAGCGGGTTGTGATTGTTACCAATGACTTGGAAGTTCGCGTCGGCGCCCGCACTTTGCTCAACGCCCCGGGGCAGCACCTGCGCGTCCAGCCGGGGGACCGTATCGGGCTAATCGGCCGCAACGGCGCCGGAAAGACCACCACAATGCGCATTTTGTCGGGGGAGACGGAGCCTTACGGCGGTTCGGTGACTACTTCTGGGCCCATCGGCTACCTGCCGCAGGACTCCCGGGAGGGCAATATTGAGCAGTCCGCCCGCAACCGCGTTCTCTCTGCCCGCGGCCTAGACGAAATCCAGCGTTCCATGGAAATGCAGCAGCACATCATGGAAAACACGGACGACGACAACAAGCGCGACAAGGCAATCGCCAAGTTTTCGCGCCTGGAAGAGCGCTACCAGGCGCTGGGCGGCTACGAGGCCGCGGCCGAGTGCGCCCAGATCTGCGATAACCTGGGTCTGCCGCAGCGCGTGCTGGATCAGCAGCTAAAGACCCTGTCGGGCGGTCAGCGCCGCCGCGTGGAGCTAGCTCAAATTCTCTTCTCCGCCACCGCGGGCGCGGGCAAGTCCAACACGACCCTGCTGCTGGACGAGCCCACCAACCACCTGGACGCGGACTCAATTACCTGGCTGCGCGGCTTCCTGGCCAAGCACGAGGGCGGCCTCATCATGATCTCCCACGACGTGGAGCTTCTTGATGCCGTCTGCAACAAGATCTGGTTTTTGGACGCGGTCCGCGCCGAGGCCGACGTCTACAACATGGGGTACAAGAAGTACCTCGACGCGCGTGCTACCGACGAGGCCCGCCGGCGCCGCGAGCGCGCCAATGCGGAGAAGAAGGCCGCCGCGCTGCACAAGCAGGCCGCGAAGCTGGGCGCGAAAGCGACGAAGGCCGCAGCCGCGAAGCAGATGCTCGCCCGCGCCGACCGCATGATGAACGAACTGGACGAGGTGCGCGTGAGCGACAAGTTCGCCAGCATCAAGTTCCCGGAGCCCGCGCCTTGCGGCAAGACCCCGATGAACGCCAAGGGGCTGACCAAGATGTACGGCTCCCTGGAGGTTTTCGTCGGCGTTGACCTGGCCATCGACAAGGGAACCCGCGTGGTGGTGCTGGGCACTAACGGCGCGGGCAAGACCACCTTGCTCAAGCTGCTGGCCGGGGTGGAGCGCACCGACGGAGAGGGCGGCATCGTCAGCGGCCACGGCCTGCGGATCGGCTACTTCGCCCAAGAGCACGACACCATCGACGGCGACAAGACCGTGTGGGAAAACACCATCGAGGCCTGTCCGGAGGCCGGCCAGCAGGACCTGCGCGGTCTGCTGGGCGCGTTCATGTTCTCCGGCGACAAGCTGGAGCAACCCGCTGGCACGCTTTCCGGCGGTGAGAAGACCCGCCTGGCCTTGGCCACGCTGGTCTCCTCACGCGCTAACGTCCTACTGCTGGACGAGCCGACCAACAACCTGGACCCGATCTCCCGCGAACAGGTCCTAGACGCCCTGCGCACCTACACCGGTGCCGTCGTCCTCGTGACCCACGACCCGGGTGCGGTCAAGGCCCTTGAACCCGAGCGGGTAATCATCATGCCCGACGGCGACGAGGACCTCTGGTCGGACGAGTACATGGAGATCGTCGAGCTGGCCTAAACGCCACACCGCTTGCACTGCCTGCCGGCCGTGTGCCCAGGCGGCGGGATAGTAGCGGGAAAGTTCGAGACAAAAAGCACCGCCGCTGGGTGCCAGGAAGGCAGCCGCGGCGGTGCTTTTAGGTATACTTTTTTACTCGGAGCATTGATGTTTAAAAATGACTTGAGCTTGATAGTGAGGACATATCAGAATAGCTTTTTCGTTTTTCTTTATGAGTGTCTGGGGTCTGGGGGTCAACGGGCGGATGAGCTACAGGAGGAGCATACTTAAATCCGTTTTCTGCTTTAACTTTTTCTTGAGGGGAAAGTCCCACGTTAGAGTGGATGGTTTCATGTACCCAGTGAGCCCTTGGAGGGAGGTTTGTATGCCACAGGGCCGGACCTGACCCCTGTTTGGTGGACACCTGATATCCAGCCCAGTCGGGCTGGAAGAAAGGTAATCTACCACCATGTCC